>CALMMH010001043.1 GCA_937868145.1 uncultured Phycisphaerales bacterium | reverse complement strand
AAATCGTGCAAACACGGTTCCTCAGATTCGGGAGTCCTGGAGGTTTGTGGCGGGTCTGTTCGGAATGTGATCCGCTTCCAGTTTTACGCGTAGGGAATTCCCTGCCTGATGAGAAATGACAAATCTCCGCCGGGCAGACCAACATGCGCGTCGGTATGGTCCATCAAGGTTTTTGGGGGATCGCGTTCAGCGACGGCTCCGTGCGAGGCGCAATGGCGGCAGGGTTCAGCGTCAGGATGCCATTGACTCGAACGACCCCCAGCCTCCGGTCGATCTCGGCGTCTACCGGGTCCGGCCCGGTCTGCCCCAATCGTCTGCGGATCTCGCGGCGCAGCCACCAGTAGCCCGAATTCCACGAGTACAGAATGTGGCCGTGCGGATGTCCGTCGATCGTGCTGATCGATTCATTGAAGGCCGGCACCCTCGCGATCTCCTGTGCGATGCGGTCGGCCAGCCGGGCATCGACCTCATCGGCCGGAAGACCGTGCACACCGGCCAGGAGGTAATTGGCCGCGTCATTGAGAAACCAGGAGCCGCCGTAACAATACACGCCGCTGTGACCCGGCAGCAGCGAGCCGTCCGCCTGGGAGATGACGCGCAGGCCATACGGCGTCTTGACCTTTTCCGACGTGCGGTAGTGAGTCAGCACCTGGTCGTCGGTGAGCAGTTTTCTCCCGAACACCGCATATGTCAGCGTCGCGCCGTAGAGCGTGTCCTGACCCAGCGTGTCCCGCAGTTTCCGGCTGGTCGGCATGAAACCGCGTTCCGTGTTGAACAACGAGCGGTAGCCGAGGATCGCCCGTTCGATATCCTGCTCGGTGACTGGGAGCCCCAACTCCTGCGCCGCCAGCAGAGCGCCGCAATGAAAGCCCTGGTCGCTTGCGGGCGAATCGTCATCGTCGTAGGGCAGAACGTCGTGATACGTCTTCCATCCCTTGGGATTCGACGCGCCCGGCAGCGGCGGCGGGACGTACAGGCCGTCCTTCTCATTGTGGCGGATGAACTCGTAGGCCCGCCGGACCAGGCGCTCGTTCACCTGGCCGCCCGCGCGTTTCATCAGCACAGCCCAGATGAGGTAGTAGTGAGCGTTGTCCTCGTAGTCCATCCGCGTCCAGAAGACCGCGCGATTGGATTCGATGGTCTTCTCCGGGTCGTCGAGTCCCAGGGCGGTGTAGAACCCGTCGCTGACCCATTGCTTCCAGCCGTAGCCCGGACCGGAGATGAAGATGTATCGCCCGTCGCGAGGCTGGTCGTTCGCGTCATGCGCAAGATTCCTGCGGAGCAGGAAGAACGAGGTGTTGCGGAGGATCGCTTCCACAACGGAGTTGTTCCAACCCTTGGCGTTGGCGACAGCCAGGTGCGCCGCGACCTGGGCATCGTACTGGTTGCAGGCCGGGCTCGCGAAGATCCAGGTCGTGAAGCATCGCGTTTCACCTGCGGCCAACGATTGCCAGCCGTCCATCTGATACTGGTAGGTGTCTCTCGCGTCCTCAGGGGGCTTGATAATCAGTGGATAGGGATCGCGGCCGTCGCCGGTCAGGACCGCAAGCCGGCGGGCGGGAGGATCCAGGAGCACCTGGCAGCGGTTCTCCCACAATCCCGGCGAGTCGGCGATGAGGCCGAACACGGCGTCGTTCGTGCGGACCATCACCACAGGGAAGGTTTCCGTCTTGGGCGAGCCGCGCACCGTGTCGTACAGCGTGCGGCCCGTTTCGGGGCCGGAGAACGAGGCGAACTCGCCATCCAGGGCAAGGTCGAGCCCAAAGGTGATCGCAAAACGCTGCGCCGCATCCGCAGTCACCTCCAGCGTGCGCTGCACCAGAGAAGGCGTCTTCTGTTCGAGGCGAAACCGCAGGGTCATCCCGGCGATCCGGGTCGGGCCCAGCTCGATGACCCCGTCGCGGACCGTCTCCGTCCGGAACAGGACCGGCTCGGGCGCAACTCCCGGCCGCCACAGTTCCACGCCGGCCGGCGAGGCCGCTGAGACCCCGGAGACGAGCCTATCTCCCGAACGGTACGCGACGGTCACAACGCCATCTGCATGTGCCACCACAGGGCGCAACTCGACGGCCGCCCTGGATACGCCGCACACGCTGAGAACCAGGATGGCATAGGTGGAAGGAATCGTCTGGATCTCGAAGCACATAGCATTCTCCATGGCTGTGACAGTTGCATAGCATCAGCATAGGATCCTCTGCGGGGAGCGTCAACCGGTCGGTGGGCGGATTATCGGGGTCGCCGATTGTTGGGTCACAATCGGTTGCCTTCTCTTGGCGTCCTTCGCGGCTTGGCGAGAGACAGACCTTCTTCACACCCAAAGAAAAAGCGGGACCTGGGTCTATGCCCAAGCCCCGCTCGAAATCACAACAATACGCGGTGCGTCCCGCAGGATGCACAATCCTCTGCCGTGTCACAAATCCCGGTTACGGCAGCGGAACGCCGAACCCGATGTCGTCGATGTAGACCTTGCCGGTTCCGCCCGCGGTCGGGCTGGTCCGATTGCCCACGCCGACGACGATCGACTTGACCGCCGTCATCTTCACGCCGGCCGAAGTGAACTCGCTGTACGGAATCGTCCACTCCTGCCAAGTCGTCGCCACGGTGGCCGCGGCGTCCGCATTGGCGATCGTCTTGGACTTGCCGGAGTTGTCCGTGATCGTGACGTAGAGACCCTCGGACGAGTTGCCCGCGTCTCCGCCGATCCCCTGGAAGTAGAGACGCAGAGTGTCGGCGCCGTGGGCGGTCCAATCCTGCGGCGAGTCGAAGGTCCGCTTGGCCTCGGAGTAGTACGGCGACGCAGTGTTGTCGTAGATCAAAGGCATCGCCTGCGACCCGCTGTGAACGGCCGACCTCTCGGCAAACGGAGACTCATCGTATCCGACCTGAGAGCCGCTGGCCCCGTCGGTCACGCCGTCGATCCATGCGTGCCAGATCGTGGTTTCGGCGTCGACATCGTCGTTGTAGCCCTCGAAATCGTCGATCGAGATGAACTCCTGAGTGGTGAAGCTCCAGACGTCGCCGGCCTGCGTGCCGCTGTCGCCGATCTCGTCCACCTTCCAGAAGTAGGTCGTCGCCACATCCAGGGACGCCGGGGTGTAGTTGTGACCATCCACAGCAGCGCCCGCGACCGAGCCGGCGGCAACGGCGTCGCT
>CALMMH010001042.1 GCA_937868145.1 uncultured Phycisphaerales bacterium | reverse complement strand
ATGGCCGGCGCCGCCGCGGCCGGGCACGTCGTGGGCACGCCGGATGCCGACGGCGTCTTCAGACGCATTTCGCCGCTCTGTCGATTCGACGGCGTCACAATCCCAACGTTCGCCTTGGCGGCCTATTTGACTCAGTGCGATCCCAATTCCCTCGCAGCGTCCCCGAAGGGTTTGACGCTGGCGGACAAGAGAGTCCCTCTCGATCGACACGGCAACGCGATTCTACGCTTCAAAGGTCGCAACGGTCTGCAGGAAGCGTTTTCCGCCGCAGCGGTCATTCAGTCGAAGCTCCGCCTGGACGAAGGCGGAACGCCTTCACTCCAACCCGAGGTGTTCAAGAACTGCTACGTGTTCGTCGGATGCAGCGCTCCGGGTCTGTTGGATTTGCGACCGATTCCGATCAACCCCAAGTGCCCCGGCGTCGTTCTGCACGCGACGTTCGTCGACAACTTGTTGACGGATTCCTTCATCGCCCAGGCGGCGGTTCCGGCGGTGATCGCGGGCGTGCTGGCGACCGCCATTGCGGCAGCCATCTGCCTGAGCTTTGCAAATAGGTGGTGGCAGTCGGCATCGCTCTCTGTGATATGGCTGGGCGTGCCGGTGTTCATCGGCTTTGCCGCGTATGCTCAAGGACAGTGGTGGCCGGTCGCGACCCACGGCGTCGCGTCGGGACTGGCGTTGGTCGGAGCCCTGGCTGCGAACTACCTGGTCGAGGGACGCCAAAAGGCCTTCATCAAGCAGGCGTTCAACCATTACCTCAGCAGCGACGTGATCGAGAAAATCATCAAGGACCCCAAGCACCTCCAACTCGGCGGCGAGAAACGCGAACTGACGATCATGTTCACGGATCTCGCAGGCTTCTCGACCTTCTCCGAGCGGCTGGGCCCCGTCGAGCTGACGACCCTGCTCAACGACTATCTCACCGAAATGACGGACATCATCATGGAGGAAGGCGGCACGCTCGACAAGTACGAGGGTGACGCGATCATCGCGTTTTGGAATGCGCCGCTGGGGCAGCCGGACCACGCCGTGCGGGCCTGCCGGGCGACGGTGCGGTGTCAACGCCGGCTGGCTGAGCTTCGGGACATGTTCTTCCAGCGGACCGGGGCGATGTTGCGAATGAGGGTGGGCCTCAACACCGGCGACGTCGTCGTCGGCAACATGGGGTCGAAGAAGCGATTCAACTACACGATCCTCGGAGACGCCGCGAATCTGGCCGCCCGCCTGGAGGGGGCCAACAAGGCGTTCGGCACGGAAACCATGGTCTCCGGCAACACCTGGGACAAGGCATCCTCCGAGTTCCGCGGCCGCAAGCTGGCGGACCTGCGGGTCGTAGGTCGTAAGACCGCCGTGCCCGTGTACGAACTGACAGGATTCGCAAGCGACCCGGCGCCCGCCGGCTGGGATGTGTTCGCGACCGGGCAGGCTCGCTTCCGCGAGGGCGACTTCGCCGGAGCCAAGGAGATCTTCGAACAATTGCCCGACGACCCGGCGGCAAAGAGTTACGCCCGTCGTTGCGCCGATTTGAGTGTCCATCCGCCGACATTGTGGGATGGCGTATGGGGATTGACGGAAAAATGAGCCTGAGACTTCTCATCGGCGGAATGCGAGGCAGCCAGCCCGCCATCGGGAGCGGCTTCGACGAGTTCGGCGGCGACACGACCTCCCTGCTGCTCGTCGGATCGCGAGGCGAGCGATTGGTGCTCGACGCCGGCACAGGCCTGCGGATCGTCGCAGGGCAGTTGGCCTTGATGGAGCCGGGCGAAGTGACCGTCGTGTTCTCCCATTACCACCTCGACCACATGGCCGGGCTGACGATGAACCCGCTGTTTCACCAGTCGGACTGGTCGTTCAAGTTCGTCGGGCCGACCTTCGCCGACAGCACCGCTCAGGAGGCGATCACCCGGTTGCTGGCGCAGCCGTACTGGCCGATCTCCTGGAAGCAGATGACCGCGAAGCTCGAATTCGCAAAGCTCCCGATGGGAGGGATCGAAGTCGGCGGCTTGCGCGTCCGGGAATGCCCCGTGCCGCACCCGGGAGGGGCCTTCGCCTACCGCATCGACGACTCGGGTTGCGACACGTCGATGGTCTTCGCCACGGACATCGAATGGAAGCAGCGAACGCCCGCGAACGAGGCGGCGTTCCTGACGCTGTGCCGCGAGCCCTCGCCTGCGGACCTGCTGGTCATCGACGCCCACTTCGGCGACGTGGATCAGAAGGCCTTCGCCGGATGGGGACACAGCAGCCGGGAGGACTGCCTGGCGATCGCTTCTGCAACAGGCATCGAGAAAGTGCTTCTCGGACATCACGCACCCGAGGCCGACGACGAGAAACTGCGGGCGGCGGAACGACAGGTGAAACAACTCTCGCCCGGCGCGGCGCTCGCCCGGGCGGGACAATGGTTGACGATTGGGGGCTGAGGAACGACCATGCAGGAACAGCTTAAGGCCATACTGCCTCACATACAGAACATCGCCTCGGCGATGGGTGTCTTGTTCTTTGCGTATCTGGCGACGATTCCGCTGCGCCGCCGACATCCCGCGCTCGAAACGATCGAGATACAACGACGTTCCGGCCGCCAGTTCCTCGGCGTGTTGCTGAGCTATCCGGCGTTCGCCGTTTTGGTGCTGGTGTTCTCTCTGCCTGCAATCTATTGGTTCTATCATCCCTGGTCCTACCATCCCGAAGGAACGCCGCCCGACACGCTTGTCGAACGCCCCTACGATCAGGCCTGGCTGCTGTTCTGGGGGGCCTGCGCGATCGTGCGACTCATCGAAGGCCTCGTGGTGGAGGGTTTCTCGCAACTGGGACGGGCCTGCCCGCTGAACCGGCTGACTCGTGGCATCCTCCGTCTGGCGATCATGATGGGCGTCGCCTTCATGCTGA
>CALMMH010001041.1 GCA_937868145.1 uncultured Phycisphaerales bacterium | reverse complement strand
AAGGCCCGGATAAATGCGGCAATTGTTCAGAAAAGCGGGACCGAGTGCCGATATACCCCTAAGTTGGCACTCGACGGAGGCGGTGCCGACATTTATAATGCCGATGTTATGGGACGGGGCTTGTCGCCGGCAGGATGCTGCATGGGGCGGCCCGCAGTGCATGGAGTCGATGCGGTGAAGAAGACCAAAGGATCGCGTGGCAGGAAGGCAAGAGAAGTCATTTTCGGCCCCGGGGCACGGGCTGCGGTTTTGTGCCTGGGAATCGGGCTGTGTCTGGTGCTGTTGTTCAGTTGCATGAGCTTCAGCATCGCGGACTGGCCGAGTCCGTACGTGGTTCCCGTGAACGAACCGCCGGTGAACTGGTGCGGGGCGATGGGGGCCTTTCTCGCGTACTATCTTTTCTATTACATCGGGCCGGGGACGTACATCGTCCTGGTGTCGGCGATCTGCTACTTCGTCGTCAAGCTGGCCCGCCAGCCGGTGGGTCAGCCGCTCTTTCGGTTGATCGGCCTGGTCCTTCTGACCGCGGCGGCGTCGGCGACGTTCTATAGCTTCTGGCCGCACAAGAAGTACACGTTCCCGATGGGTTCCGGCGGCGTGCTGGGCATCTCGACCGCGATCTACCTCAAGAGCAGCTTCGCGCGGCTCGGGGCGTTCATCCTGATCCTGGCGACGTGGACCGTGGGCCTGGCCCTGCTGGCGGACAGTTTGATCGTCGGATTGTTCGCGGCGTGCGGGTTCGCCATGCGGCGGATCGTCGGGGTGATCGTGCCGGCGTGGGCGGTGGCGAAGGAGCATTCGGAGGCGTTGACGGAGATCTGGCAGCGGCTGAGTGTGTCGCAGAAGACGCCGGTCTCGGCCCCGCGGACGATGTCGGTGAACGGCAGGACCGCGGTGATGGAGGAGGAGCCGGAGGTCGAAGAGGAAGCCGCCGTGGAAGAGGCGGAGCCCGTGGAGCCGGCGGGAGCCGAGGAACCGGCGGAGACTGCGGCGGCACCTGCGGCCGCGCCTGCAGCGGGCAAGCCGGGCGTCGTCGAGGTCAAGCAGAAGCCCCTGCCGGTCCGGGTCGAGAAACCGCCGGTGGTCCAACCCTCGTATGACGATTACACGTTGCCGCCGCTGGATTTGCTGGCCGAGCCGGAGGTGGGCTACGATCAGGTGCAAGAGAAGGTGGTGAAGGCAAAGGCCGCGGAGCTGGAGAAGCTGCTGGGCGAGTTCCACGTGAACGCGCGGGTCGTGGCGGCCGAGACGGGGCCGGTGGTGACGATGTTCGAGTTGGAGCTTGCGGCGGGCGTCAAGGTGAGCCACATTTCGAGCCTGTCGAACGACATCGCCCGCGCCCTGAGCGCCGGCGCGGTCCGCGTCGTGGCCCCGATCCCCGGCAAGCACACGATCGGCATCGAGGTGCCCAACGGCGAGAAGGAAAAAGTCCGGATGTCGAACATGGTTCAATTGGCGGGGGACAAGCCGCGGAATATGCATATTCCGCTGTTCCTCGGCAAGGACTCCTCGGGCGAGGCTCTGGTCTCGGACCTGACCAAGATGCCGCACCTGCTGATCGCCGGCACCACGGGTTCTGGCAAATCGGTGTGTATTAACACCATCATTGTCGGGATTTTGATGACCAAGCGCCCCGACGAGGTTAAACTCATATTAGTGGACCCTAAAATGGTGGAAATGACGAGTTACTCGACGGTTCCCCATTTGATGTGCCCGATCGTGACCGAGACGCAGGTCGCGGTCCAGATCCTCGAATGGGCGACGGTCAAAATGGACGAGCGATACGCCCTCCTGGCCGAGGCCCACGTCAAGAACATCGCGGAATTCAACAAGCTCGGCGCCGAGGAGGTCATCGCCCGCTTCGACCCCAGCTCGCCCGAAGAAGAGGCCAAGATCCCCAAGAAGCTGCCCTACATGGTGATCATCATCGACGAGCTCGCCGACCTCATGATGACCGCCTCGAAAGAAATCGAAAGCTACATCGTCCGCCTGGCCCAAAAGAGCCGCGCCGTCGGCATCCACATCGTCCTGGCCACCCAGCGCCCGCAGGCCACCGTCGTCACCGGCCTGATCAAGTCCAACATGCCCTGCCGCATCGGCTTCCGCGTCGCCGCCCGCATGGACAGCCGCATCATCCTCGACCAAAACGGCGCCGAAACCCTCCTCGGCGAAGGCGACATGCTCTTCCTCAAACCCGGCACCTCCGACCTCATCCGCGCCCAAGGCACGTTCCTCGACGACGCGGAAATCCGCCGCATCGTCAAGCACCTCAAGGAAGTCGCCGAACCGCAGTACCACCCCGAACTCACGCAGCTCCGCAAGGTCGAGGCCGGCGAGCTGCCCCAGGACGACCTCTTCGACCCCGCGGTCCGCGTGGTCCTCGAGACCAAACGCGGCAGCGTCTCGCTGCTCCAGCGACGCCTCAGCATCGGGTACGCCCGCGCCTCCCGCATCATCGAAATGATGGCCGGCGCCGGCATCCTGGGCGACTACAAAGGCAGCCAGGCCCGCGAGGTCCTGATGACCATCGAGGACTACGAGCAACTCCTCAAAGACCTCAACGCGGGCAAGCAGATGACGTTCGACGGCATGGCCGAACCCGCCCCGGCGGGCGAGCCCGCGGAGCCAACCTACGCCACCGAAGGCCAGCAAGGCTACCTCTCCACCGAAGTGGACGAGGAAGAAGTGGAAGAAGAAGAGGAGAACTCGGAAGAGGAAGAAGAGGAACAGGAAGCCTAGCGGGCCAAGAACGAAACACCGCTCGTAGGGTGGATTCTCAATCCACGCGTTCCTCCCAAGCGACGAGGGACCCGCGACGAACCACGCCCCGCCTCCGGCCGGAATCAGGCTTGTCTCGCGCCGAGACGCCGAGACGCAGAGGACGG
>CALMMH010001040.1 GCA_937868145.1 uncultured Phycisphaerales bacterium | reverse complement strand
GGTCCCGATGATCTCCAGGATCTGCTCGCGGAACCGCATCCGATTGGTGTACAGTTCGGAGAAGTCGAACTGCTTGCCCACGGTCTTGAGCGCCTCGGAGAACTTGGCGTCGAACAACTCCACGAGGGCTTGCCGGTCCGACGCGCGGATGCAGCCGAGGGATTGGGCCACCTTGACCACGTCCTGCATCGTGTTGTTGACCCGCACGAAGAAGGCCACGACGATGTCCGCACGCAGGTTGTCCTTGCAGATCAGGCCCTGCACGGCCCGGCGGTCGATCTCGATCCGCTTGACCGAGATGTCCATGTACTCGACCCGGTGCAGGATCGGGATCACGAACATGCCGGAGAAGCTGACCTTGGTCCCGCCGATGCCGTTGCGAATCAACGCCTGGCCCTGGCACACCTTCTGATAGCACTTGACCAGCAAGGCCAGAAAGCCCACGCCGAACAGGACGACAAACACAATAATCGTGGTCAACACCGCATCGCCGAACATGTCAATCCTCCATTTTCACAGGGGCTATTCGATACGTTCCCTTGGCAATATCTTTCGATACAACGAGGGCCTGTTCGCCTCGCTTGAACACATGCTCGTCCCCGGCCAGGACGTTGAGCAGCAGCGGCGCCCCTTTGGTGGCCACCTCGGCCTGCCCCATCTTCTCCCGCGTCACGTGAGTCGTGACGACCTGGCACACTTTTCCCAGCACATCGCCGGGGGCGTTGTAATCCTTGTTCAGGATAAGATAGAGCGTTCGCAGCGGCATCGCCACGAACTTGAGCGTCACGGTGCTGATGGCCAAATTGCCGAAGAAGATCGCCACCGCCATGGCGCGCGATCCTCCGGGATTCAGGTAATGGTTGCCAAGCATGGAGAAGGTCCACAGACTCAGCACCATGATGCTGGCCAGGAGCATCGTCGGGACCTCGCCGAGATAGAAGAAATGCAGAATCGAGTGGCCGATCCCCGGCTCCATCCCGTCCACTTGTCCGTCCACGGGGCCCTCGACATGCCCGCCCAGGTCGTGGCCGAGATCCACATTCCCCTCCACCTGGAAATCCGTCCCGCCATGCGGGAGATGAATATGGAACAGGTCGATGTCGAGCGCGCCGAGGATCACCAGAATCCAGTACAGTCCAAGGACCAGCAGCAACACGGTGAACAGCACGTTCACCGGCGCAAAAGCGGCTGTGACAAACTCGACCATATCCGCGCCCTTTCACAAACACAGGTCCTGTTTCTTCCACCTGCGGCCGGAATTATCGACAATGAGAACCTGGGCAACCTCGCGAACACATCACCAAACCTCGCCATCTTTTCTGCCGCCGTGAGAGGCGAACCCGCTCCCGGCAGGACGTGGGCATCTGTATCGCCGGACACAGGCCCTGTCAAGCGTAAACCCGACGCAGATCGCGCGATGGCTCTCTTCATTTGGATAGACGCGCGAAGGGCGAGAAAAATCATTGATTCGGTCATTTTGCAGAAGTCCAGTTACAACTCTTCCTGCGAGGAAAACGAATCAATCGCCTCTGGGGGCCCAGAATGCGGGAACAAGATCCTTTACCGGAGTATTCTTTTCCGCCTGGTTTGGAAGTCCGGGAAAAAACGCTTGCATTCACGACATCGGATCCGTATCATAGCTCCCGATGCTATTGGGGGTCCAGAGCACGCAGCAAGAAGACCGGGAGCATGGTAGATGCTCACTCTGATGGATTGATTTCCTCAGCGGTCTCGACATGCGCAGCCGACGGTGGACGCTGTCGCTTGGAATCGCGGGTCGCAGCCGACAACGTTTTCCTGCGCAGAAGGAGCATTCACGAAAATATGATACTCGCACTGCGGATTTCGAGCATCCTGGCCCTGGTTCTGGGGTGCATTGTGCTGGTCGTTGCGGGAGTATGTTGGTGGAGCGACAACCCGAGGACGGTACGCGCACAGGACATTCCCGATGCCGTCGACAGGATCGCCCACGCCGACCGGGGTTCTGCAGAACCGCCCACGACGTCCATGCTCGTGGCGCAAGCGAAGGCTTTCGCCGCCCATCTGAACCCGCCGGCAAAACCCGATCCGGCGTCGTCCTCGATGGATTCCCTGACACAACCTGCGGCAGCAACGATCAAGCTGCATGCGACGAGTTGTTATGAGGATCAGCCGGCCAAATCGATGGCCCTGGTTTCCGGCTCCGACGCTCCGACGAAGACCCCGCGATGGGTCAAGGAAGGTTCGCAGTTCGGTCCCTTCCACATCCACGAGATTCGTCGAGGCGGGATCATCTATCGCCAGGACGACCAGTTCCATGAAGTGGCCATCGATCACAGTCTGGATCGCCCGAACATCGTTCGCGACACGCGCATCGGCTCGCATCGAGTCAGCGCCGCCGTCGACCACGGACTCACGGATCTGGCCACGCCGGCCGGTCCGAATGACATCGAGATTCGCGGCAATTGAGCGATGCCTTCCGGCAGACAAGCGGAGACACCATCATGCAACACCATTGTCTTTTTCGTCTGAAACACGCACTGACATTCGTTCTCGTTGCGGCGGCGGCCGCCTCTCTTTGCGGCTGCGCCTATGAGTCAGCCGCAACGGATGGCTCCGTCAACAAGAGCGGCCACCGCGTCATTCTTCTCAAGGAGATCTCGCCGGAACAGGCTCAGGCCCTTCTGTCCAAGTTGGGGCTTGGCGACACATCGATCGAGTCCGGGCGGAACGCCATTGTCGTCCGCGGCGTCCCCAGCGATTTGTACCGGGCCAGCGTCGTCATGGATCTTGTCGATACTCGGGACGAGTTCTGCATCGAGCCCCTGGCCTCGGTATCGGATGCGGCGACCATTCCGGCCAACAGCCGGACGGCAGCGGCGCTCGGCGACATCTCCGTCGGAACCTTCACCAATCCGCCGCAATCCGGCGAGCGAACGCGAGCAATCATCGACGTTCACGGTTCCTGGATTGTCGCCGTCATCCCCGTCCGGATTCAGAAGGACTTGCTTGCTTTCCTCAGGTCGTCCAATGCAGCTCCTCAACAGACGGCCGCGACACCGGTTGTCCAGGAAACTCCGGAAGGCAGTTCGCCCGCAGAACCGCTAGTCGCTGACAGCAAGGAGACGGCAGATGTGTCCCCGAAGGAGATCGAGTTCCGCGTGCCTGAACAGA
>CALMMH010001039.1 GCA_937868145.1 uncultured Phycisphaerales bacterium | reverse complement strand
GGATACGGTCGCCGTGCCGCCAGATCAGCCGCGGGACCTTCTCGAAATCCCGGCCGTTCTGAAGCTGTCGGTAGAGGGCGATCGTAGCGGCCTCGCCGTCGCCGCGGATGCCGAACTCGACGCCGGTGTATTCGACAACCGAGCGGGCGAAGATGGAGAACCCCACCCCGCCCACGACGATCGGAGCGTCGCTGAGCGTGCGAAGGTCGCGCACGAGCTGGGCCAATCCGGGCACAAACCACTGGGCGCTCGGCCAAAAGCAATCGTCGACGTTGCGGAACGAGAGCCCGATGAGCGATGGCTGATGGGAAGCGAAATGCTCGCGGGTCGCGGTTGGGGGATCCTTGCACAGAGCCAGATCGAGAATGCTCACCTCGATCCCGGCCCGCATGGCGGCTTCGGCCACATACTCCAGCCCGATCGGCGCGATCGGCGGAACCATTCGATTCGTATTGATGAGGGTCAGCATAGGCCGGTATGGTAGCGAGCTTCGGCTCGATCCGCAAGACGGAGAATGAGCGTTACATCAACCTCCGCGTTCTTGTGCGGCCTGCTGCTCTTTCTTCTTGGCCTTCTTCTCCGCAAAGACGGACAACGCGATGCCAATTTCATACAGGGCGTACAAAGGCACCAGCAAGGCCAACATGGAGAAGGGGTCCGGCGACGGCGTGGCTACGGCGGACACGAATGCCAGGCCGACAATCACATACTTGCGATAGTTGCGAAGCGTCTTGATCGACACCAAACCGGTACGCACCAGGATGAATACCGCGATTGGAGTCTGGAATGCGACGCCGAAGACCAGCATCAAAATCGTGACAAACGACACGTACTTTTGCAGAGTCCAGTCGCTTGCCACACTGACGGCATCGCCGAAACTGAGAAAGAAGATGAGGGTATAGCGGGCGATGACGAACAGGAAGAATAGCGATCCAATGATGAACAGCGCGACAGAGAACGGCACCGCCCGATAGACATATCGTCGCTCCATCGGATACAAACCGGCGGCGATAAACGCCCAGATCTGATAGAAGACCCAGGGCGACGTCAGGATCAAGCCCGAAACCAGGGAGATCTTCATATAGGCGACGAAGGCCTCCGCCGGACCCAGCGATCGGAGCTGGCGTTCGAACGGCAGCGGTCCGTCTGCGGCGGCGCCGTAGGTCTGCTCCACCCAGGTTTGAACTGCCTGCGTGGATACGCTGCGCAGAACCTCGATCTGTTTGGCGTCGAGCTTGGCATCGAGTTGAACCGCGGCGACATTGGGATCGGTCGCCAACCGTCCGGTGAGGATGTTGAAGAAGGCGTCGACGAAGGAGAGCATTTCCTTCTGAATCTGGGGCATTTCGGTCGCCTTGATGCGACCTCGCATCGCCGCGTCGTACGGGATCTCAATGAACTTGAGAATCCGCGTGCCGAAGAGCAGACTGATAATCGTGCCCAGGATGAGGCCGAGGAGAGCCAGGATCAATCGGGCACGGAGCTCCTCCAGGTGGTCTCCCAGAGACATCGTACAGTTTTCGGGGTCGAGGATCTTCCTGATCTTGGCCATTCGTCAGACACAATTGAGATAGAACGGATCGGGTGATTGTCGCCTAACGATTCAACTCTTGGCGCTGGAGGACTTGTCGTCGGAGACCGCGTTGCTGCTGGTCTTTTTGACGTCGTCGACCAACTCGTCCGTGGATTCCTTCGCTTCGTTGATGCCCTTCTTGAACTCCGTCAGGCTCTTGCCGACGCTGCGGGCCAGTTCGGGCAACCGCTTGCCGAAGATCAGCAGCGCAATAATCAGAATAATCAGCCACTCCATGTGGCCGGGCATGCTTATGAATGCCAACATCTGCATCGGTTGAATCATCGCATTCTCCTTGAGGCGGTTCGCGTACCGAAAACGCCAATACAATCAACCTTGGGAAATTACCTGGATTTTGTGGCCCCCGCTGCGTAGCGCCTTCGCGACGCCATGACAGACTCGTTACGCCAATAGTATAGTGGGCCGGCGTAACCCCGTCAACACAAAAAGTACACCTGCCGCCTGGAAGATTGAGTGTATCCCGGCTTACGGCAGCATCCTGAAGCCTGTGTTTATGGGGCCATCTGCCGATTGTTGGGTGAAATCAGCCTGGATAGGCCGATAATCCGGGTTTAATCGTCCCTGTCGGGAGCTGGATGCGCATTTTGATACGACTGCGTAATTGGTGTAAACCATTATAAAGTAAGCAGTTAGGGCTTAGATGTACATTTTCCTCTTGCAGGGGAAATCACATTTCGGCTATAATACGCTCGTTGCTTGAGTTAGAGGTAACTGGGCCTTGGGGGGTAGAAAAATGATTATGAGCAGGTTTTATTACGAGATCTGGCTGCCTTTCACGATGACCAAGCGTCGCATTCTGATCTTGGCGATCGCCAGCTATCTGGCTTTGTGCTAGGCTGTCACCCTTCACGATTGATCACCGCTTGCCGGTGAGATGTTTGGCTTTCTAAATCCGCAAACCGTTCGCAGTCTCCCGCATTTCTGAACCAGCGCGTGGTCCCCAGTCGTCAGAAAAAGAGAAGGCCCGTGTCGTAGGACACGGGCCTTCTATCATTACCCCAGATGCCGGCGACTGAAACTCGCTCGCCGCATCGGAACCGCCTTACTGCTGCGTGGCGGACCGGCCGTAGCCGATGTCGTCGATGAACACGATGCCCTTGCCGCCGGCGGTCGCAGCGCCCTTGGCGCCGACGCCGATGATCACGTTCTGCACCTTCGCAAAGTTGACGCCTGCGAAGTCGCTCATCGGGATGGCCCAGCGGGTCCAGTTGGCCGTGAGGGCCGCTGTATCACTGGTGGCCGTGGCGCTCTTGCCGGCGCTGTCCTTGATGGTCAGGTACATGCTCGCCGCGTCGTTGTACTGGGCGGAGTTGATCACGGCGCCCTGCCAGGAGCCGGTAACCGTGCCGGTCGTGGCGATGCTTTCGAACTGGTACGTGCGGTCCACGCCGGCTTCGTGCGAAGTCACGGCCAGACCGATCAGCACGGGGTCAACCATGTCGATGATCGCCGAGCCCACGGTGCTCCAGGTCTTGCCGTCGGCGGAATGGAAGCCGGTGAACGTGCTGCCGGCCCGCTCGATCTTGACCCAGTACGGCGGAGCGACCACTACGGTGCT
>CALMMH010001038.1 GCA_937868145.1 uncultured Phycisphaerales bacterium | reverse complement strand
CGTGTGTCGGCAGGATCATACGAGATTGAAGTCCTCGACGACGATCTGACGACGGTCAACGCCCAGGGCCCGAAACTGAACAATCAAGGCATCGGTCATGCGCGAGGGGCCGCAAAGAAAGACCACCTTGTCTTTGACGCCTCCGCGGACCTTCCGATCAATGTAATCGGCGGTGAGCCTGCCCTGTTGGGCGCTCAGATAGAGCTCATAGTGATGTCCTCGCTGCTCAAATTCCTCGAAGCCGTGAAACTGGCTGCTCGTCACTTCCGCCCGGATATCCTTGTCGAAACTCGCTTCTTCCAGTGTCCGACAGACGTAGAACAAACTCACCAGAGGACTCTTCCACGTCCTGACGATCTCCGGATGCACACGGGTGAGTGGCTGGGGCAACTCGTCCGGGTCGTAGCGGTCCTCCGAGTGGAGCGCGACGTGCCACATTCCGATGAACGGGGTGATGCCGATGCCCCCGCCGATGAATACGCAATCGCGCTCGCCCGCCAGGAACTTGTCACTGAAGTGTCCGTAGGGGCCGTATACTGTCACGGCATCGCCCGCCTCCAGCCGGTTGAGCGTGCGGGTATGATCGCCGGCCTGCTTGATCCCCAGCTTGAATCGGGCCCCGAGACGATAGCCGCAGGCGATCGAATAGGGATGTGGCTCTGGAGTGATTCCCTCTTTGTGGATGACCAAGTAGACGAACTGGCTGGGCTTGAAGTCCATCTGCCTTCCCTTGGGCGCAAACGTGACGTCGAGGATTTCTCCCAGTCTCACGACGTCCGAGACGACGTATTCGAAACGCGGGCCCAGGAACCGGTAGAGGAATCGGATGTACACGAACGCCGCCATAGCAGCCAGCAGGATCGCATACATCCAGAGCCGCAGCAGTGGGTACTTGGCGACATCGGCGTCGACCAGGAGGATGTGCACGATCACCAGCAGCAACACCAGGCCGAACCATTCATGGGTCCTCTTCCAACGGTGGTAGGGGATCTTGATCCACAGCGTCACGGCAATCAGGGCCGCAAAGCCCAGCAGGGCTGCGACGCCGACGTTCTGCCCCCAGAGGTACCGCTCGCCTGCGGGCCGTTGGAACCACATCGCTCCCAGGAATCGGACGACATCGGGCAAGCGGTCCACGGCCAGAAAAAACGGATGAAACAAAATGATGAAGAACGACAGGCGTCCCAGACGTTTGTGGAGCTGATAGACTTTGTCCATGCCGCCGAAGTAGTTCTCGACCACGCGAGTTCGCGTCGAGAGGATGATGCTCACGCACATCAGGACCGTGGCGGTCAGGGAGGCGGCTTTGGCCGGGTACTTGTAGGGATTGGCGAACCAATCCCGATAGTACCCCTTGCTGCCAAGCCATAGGAGCAGTGTGACGCCGACGAGCCATATTACCGGAGCGATCTTCACATGGGTTCTTGATGTGGTCAGCATAGGTGACGGTCCACTGGTAGTCGCTTTTGTTGAGGCTCCGAACGACGGATTGGAGCCATTGTTCGAGCCAGGGCCTTACATGTGTCGCCAGCCGGGACCCCCGCCCGACTCATCGCGATCTCATCAGACCCGTTCGCCATGCCGGAAGCCTCGACCGCTTCATCGAAGTTTCATCAAGGTGTTTATTTGAGGATAATTATCGGGAAACGCGTCGAGCGAAGCAAGAGAAAATGCGGACGGGCGGCATTCGATGGCGAATCCGACGTCGGACGCGGGTTGAGAGTTCGTCTCAGGGGCTCTGCCCCTGAAACCCCGGCATTTTTCGCTTCACGCCAGCAGCACAAAACAGGGAAGGCAAGACTCGGTCATCATCCTCGGCAAGGATGCGGTGGATTCTGTCTGAGACGGCGGTTGGCGGAGAGGCGGTGGAATGGTATACTGCCAAGTGGCAAAGATCCAGTGGAGCATGAAACCGATGACGGCAAAAGAACGAATCAGGGAACTCTTGGAGGCGCAGCCGGACGATGCGTCTTATG
>CALMMH010001037.1 GCA_937868145.1 uncultured Phycisphaerales bacterium | reverse complement strand
CCTTTACTTCAGCAAAGGCCTCGTGGGGCTGGCGTGGAGAAGCGCTGTCCGGCACCCTCTCCCTGGCCATGGCTGAATACGGCCAGGCCAAGGGAAGCTTCCCGGCGCTCTTCCGGTTGGCCCCGTTGCCATGCCGGGCCAGACGTCGTTGACCTGATCGCCAAACGGTGGGCGTATTTCGAAAACATCGGGAGTTGTCTTTCTCCCTGTCTGGCGGAGAACCTCTGGATGCACACGCGCCATGGGAACGTGCATTTCCCCATGGCCAGAGCATGACGAGGCGGATTATAATTGTCTCTTCGGACCCGTCGCACATGTGAGACTGCCGTATGGGATCAGGCACAAGGGGCCCGCTGTCGCAGGGATACTACGATGACACAAGAAATCGCCAAGCGAATAGACCAGCTCCGGCGGGAGATCCGCAGGCATGACCACCTGTACTACATCGAGAACGCGCCCGCGATCACGGATCAGCAGTACGACAAGCTGTTTGCGGAGCTCAAGGGGCTGGAGGCCGAGCGTCCGGACCTGGTGATGTCGGACTCGCCCACGCAGCGCGTTGCCGGCCGGCCGCTGGGGGAGTTCGCCACCGTTCGCCACAGCATTCCCATGCTGAGCGTGGATAACACGTACAACGCCGATGAACTGCGGGCGTTCGATGAGCGGGTCCGAAAGCAGTTGGACGTGTCCGACTACGATTATGTGGTCGAACTCAAGATCGACGGCCTGGCGGTGAGCTTGCGGTATGAGAATGGTGTCCTGGCGACCGGCGCCACGCGAGGCGACGGCGAGGTGGGCGACGACGTCACCACGAACATCCGGACGATCCGCTCGATCCCGCTGCGTCTCCACGACGACGGGACGGCGCCGGCCGTGCTGGAGGTCCGCGGCGAGGTGTACATGCCTACAAAATCCTTCGCCGCGTTGAACGAGGCTCGGGCCGACGCGGGGGAGGCGGCGTTCGCCAATCCTCGCAATGCGGCGGCCGGCTCGCTCAAGCTGCTGGACGCCCGCATCACGGCCACGCGGAACTTGTCGTTCTTCGCCTATGCGATCGGCGAGATCTCCGAACCGTTGGCGGAGGATCATTGGCATACGCTTCAGCGGTTCAGAGAATTTGGATTGCCCGTGAATCCGCACATCCAAAGGGCCAGGGACATCGCCGAGGTGATCGAGGTCTGCATGAGTTGGGCCGACCGTCGATCGACGCTGGACTATCAGATCGACGGCATGGTGATCAAGGTCAATCGCTACGATCAGCGTGACATCCTCGGAGCCACCGGTCGCGCCCCGCGATGGTGCATTTCGTACAAATTCCCAGCCGAACGGGCCCAGACGATCGTCGAATCCATCGCGGTCCAGGTGGGCAAGACCGGGAACCTGACGCCCGTGGCGAATCTGAAACCCGTCCTGCTGGCGGGGACGACGGTCAAACGCGCCAGCCTGCACAATTTCGACGAGCTGCGGCGATTGGACGTTCGTCCGGGCGACACCGTCATGATCGAGAAGGCCGGCGAGATCATCCCGCAGGTGGTCGAGGTCAAGAAGGGGTTCCGTCCGGAAGGGGCCGAGCCGTTCCCGGTCCCGAAGAAGTGCCCGAACTGCGGCACGGAGGTCATCAAAGACGAGGAGTACGTGT
>CALMMH010001036.1 GCA_937868145.1 uncultured Phycisphaerales bacterium | reverse complement strand
ACATTGCCATTCTTCTGGATCTTCACCCAGTACGGGAACGGGGTGGGCGTCGGGCTGTCAGTGTTCGCCGAATCAGCTCCGGCCGTCGGGCGCCGCTGCCAACTGGCGCCGTTGCCATCGACCGACGTCTTGGCCATGAAGGCGTGGATCGAGCCGGGCTCGGTCTTCTGGCGAATCATGACGCCTGCCTTGGCCCAGGTGTTGCTGTTGTAAATGCTGTCGACGCGGGCCACCAGGGAGCCGTTGCCGCTGAGGCTCTTGTAGGCAAAGCGGAATTGGTCGGCCGTGCCCCAGATGTCCGCGCCAAGGCCGTTCATCAGAATACTGCCGTTGGCCCTCTCGTCGAAGGCCGGCGAGCTGGCGCCGCGGTAATACAGCGCCAGGGTGTCGGCCGCATTCGAGGCCAGGTTCTTCACCGGGCTGAACTCGTACTCGGCTTCCGAGTAGTACGGCGAGGCCGTGTTGTCATAGATCAGCGGCATGGACTGGCCGCCCCCGTGCTTGATCGTCTTCTCGGCGAACGGGGACTCCATGTAGCCCACCTGCGAACCGCTGTTCCCGGTGGTCACGCCATCGATCCAGGCGTTCCAGATCGTGGTTTCAGCGTCAACATCGTCATTGTAGCTTTCGAAGTCGTCGATGACGCCGTATTCCTGGGTGACGAAGCTCCAGAGGTTGCCTGCATACGTGCCGGCGTCGCCGGTCTCATCGACCTTCCAGTAGTAGGTGGTCGCGAAGTCCAGCGAGTCGGGACTGTACGTATGGCCCGTTGCAGCATCGCCCGCCACCGTGCCGGCGGCGACCGCATCGCTGTCGGTGCCGATGTACACAGTGTGCGACGCGGCCTCACGGCCGGGCCGCCATTCGAGGGTGGTGTCGACGTTGACCACGGTCGTTCCATCGGTCGGCACAGGGTAGAACGCCTGCACCGGGATGTAGAGGAACCGGACTTCACTCAAGCCGGTCTGGGCCGCGAGCCCACCCCAGTTGGCGTTGACCGTCAGTTTGACGTACTTGGCCATGATGCCGCCGAAGGCGACCGTCGTGTTGGCCGTGTAGGTGTCCGAGCAGGTCGCCTGAGCGAACTGCGGCGCGCCTTCCAACACCGTCCAGGTTTCCCCGTCGGTGGAGTACTCGATCGTGACGTCCTTGGCGCCGAAGCCCAGGAAGCTCTCGATCAACTGGTTGGAGTTCCAGACCAGCATTTCGTTGAGCTTACAGGCCTGCGGGAACTCATACTGGATCCAGGCGGGCTTGGCGCCCGTGGTCATCCACGTGTCGGTCAGCTCGACAGAGTGCTGATCGAGCTCGTTGAGGCCGGAACGGTTGACGGTGTTCTCGGGCCCCATGCCGGGCTGCGCGCTGGAGGCGGTGGCTACGATGCCTGTGACCTCATAGGCGAACGGCTCAGCCGTGAACGACCAGATTTTTCCCTTGAAGATCGTGTAGTCCGGCGCGTCATTGACCTCGTCGATCCTCCAATAATAGGTCTTGCCGAATTCGAGCAGACCTTCCGGATCGAACGTGGCGTCCGCCTGGTCCTGGCTGACGAGCACGCCTCTCGGGTCGGCTCGGCTGGCTGCGTTGACGTCTTCGAAGGCCTTGCCCAGATAGACATCGTGGGTGGCAGCGAATTTGCCGCCCACCCATGCCATCGCGGCGTCATTGGGGACATCCACCGCTCCGTCGGCCGGACTTGGGTTCAAGGCCTGCTGCGGCGGCAGACCGAACGTGTCCACGTACTGGGCGGAAAGAAGCGTCCGGGACGTGATGGGCCCGCCTTGCCAAGCCACGCCGACGCTGTCCCCGCCACCGGCTTCCTTGTGCAAGGTCATGATGTAGTACTTGTAGCCAGCCACCAGCGTGATGGGCGCGGACTTCTGTAACGCCACGGTGGTGGAGCCACCCGTGGTGTTCTCCCAATCCAAGGCG
>CALMMH010001035.1 GCA_937868145.1 uncultured Phycisphaerales bacterium | reverse complement strand
CACTGGATGCAGTCGGCCCCGCCTGTGGCGCACTTGCTGGCCAAGGCCAGGACCTCCGCGGGAAGATTGCTCGTGATGATCACGTACAGCCGGACACGATTGAACTTCTCGACGGGCTCGCTGAACAGCACGATATCTTTCTCCAGGGTATAGCTGTCGTATCGCAACCGCTCGACCGTCTCGGCGACGGCCCGATCCTCAGCCTGAATGACTTCCGACAACGCTCGCAAGGCCTCGGTCAGCCGCTTGGCGGCGGCCGTGAAGCAGTCCTTCAGGGTCGTTCGCTGGTGCTGGCCCTCGACTTTCTGCCCGACCCCCACGTCGCCGACGGTGTCGCGTCCGGCGATGAGCTTGCCCGCGTCCAGCCGCCCGATGGCGGCGCACAGCTCGTGTCGAAGCTTTTTGGCCCGTTCGCTGAGTGGCCTGGAATTGATCGCGAATCGACAGTACTCCCCCATGACGCGAAGCGCCTCGCGGGAGCGATTGAAGTTCGCATCTATGATCCTGTAAGCAGCTCTCTCCATAGCAAAGTTATTATAACCCCAAGGCCCAGCAGGAGGTAGGAAAAACATCGGAATTCACCCTCGGGCTGTTCCGGTGGCGCAAATGCGGTTGATGTGCGGCCGGCGAACCGTACAATGAAGACGTGCGGGGCGGCTCGCTTCGCAGTAGGATGTATCCCCGGCATACCTCTGTGGATGGGTACGAGAATCCTTTTGGAGATCGAATCGGTGCGTATCGCATTAGGACAGTTCAACGCCACCGTCGGCGACCTGGCCGGCAACGTGGCGAAGATGAAGAAGATTTGGGCCCAGGCCATGGAGGCCGGGGCGGATCTGGTGGCGTTTCCCGAGATAGCGATCTGCGGCTACCCGCCGGAAGATCTGGTGTATAACCGGCAGTTCGTCAGCGACACCCGGACGGCCCTGGAGGACTTGGCCGCGACCTGCAACAAAGGGACTGTTGTCGTGGGTTTCGTCGACCGCGGCAACGGCGGTCTGTACAATGCCGCCGCAGTCATCCAAAAGGGCCGGATCGTCCACACGTACCACAAGGGCAATCTGCCCAACTACAGCGTTTTCGACGAACGGCGGTATTTCCAGACGGGCGATCGGCCGGTGGTCTTCAACGTCAACGGGATGCGGGTGGCGGTAACCATTTGCGAGGACCTGTGGAACACACAACGGCTGACCGATCTGCTCACAGGCGTCGGCCGGTTCCATCTGCTTTTGAACATCTCGGCCTCGCCGTTCGACATGGGCAAGATCTCGCGACGGGAAGAGGTCATCACCAAGTGCACGGATGTGTTCGACTGCGCCGTCGCTTACTGCAACCTAGTCGGCGGTCAGGACGAGCTGGTCTTCGACGGCCGGAGCATCCTCATGGACTCCACAGGCTGCGTCGCGGCTACGGCCAAGGCCTTCGACGAGGATCTGCTGATCGCCGACGTCCGCGAGGAGGCCGACGGGATCAAGATCGTCCCGACACAGCCGCCGGCGGTTCAACCGGCCGATACGATCGAGGAGGTCTATGAAGCCCTGGTGCTGGCGACCCGCGATTACGTGCTAAAAAACGGCTTCCGGCAAACGATCCTCGGCATCAGCGGCGGGATCGATTCGGCGATTACGGCCGCCATCGCCGCCGCGGCGCTCGGGCCTGAGAACGTCCAGTGCGTCACGATGCCTTCGCGATTCAACAGTCCCGAGACCATTACCGACTCCAAGCTCGTCGCGGACAACCTGGGTTGCCCGTTGCTGGCGATCCCCATCGAGCCGATCCTGGCCCAGTTCAGCCAGTCGCTCAAGGCCGACCCGCGTTGGACCGACGGCGGCATCGCCTACGAGAACCTCCAGGCCCGCATCCGGGGCATGATCCTGATGTCCCTGAGCAACCAGGTGGGCTCGCTGGTCCTGACCACGGGCAACAAGAGCGAGGTCTCCGTCGGCTACAGTACGCTTTATGGCGACTCGGCGGGCGGTTTTGGCGTCATCAAGGACGTTCTCAAGACGACGATCTACCAGTTGGCCGAGTACATCAACGAGCGGGCCGGACGGGAAGTGATCCCCGTGGCGGTCATCAAGAGGATCCCCAGCGCCGAGCTTCGTCCCAATCAGAAGGACACGGATTCGCTGCCCGATTACGACTTGCTTGACCGAGTCATCACAGGCTACGTCGAAGAGGACATGTCCGCCCGCGAGTTGGTGGATTCGGGCCTGCCGGCCGAGACGGTCGAGCGGGTCATCCGGATGATCGATCGCAACGAGTACAAGCGAAGGCAGTCGGCGCCGGGCGTGCGGATCACCGCGAAGGCTTTCGGCAAAGACCGCCGATTGCCCATCACCAACCGCTACAGAACCACGGTGACGGATCCCAAGAAGCAGCCGTGACGAGGCTCTTCGACGGAATTGTCATCGTTTCATGGCGTTGTGGCCCGTTGGAGTGAAAGGTTCGGTCAGGAGTTGGGCCGGGCCTTCGAGGGCAGGAAGCGTCGCCAGGACAGGAACGCTTTGATGAGGATTCCGACGTAGATCAGACCGTTCGTGATTGGAGAGCATTCCTTGGCGAAGTGCTTCTTGTGGAACAGGTACATCGCCCGGTAGAACTCATAGCTGGTCTTTCGGCTGTTGGTGCCGCAGCCGACGCCTTTGTAATGGACGATGTGGGCATCCGGATAGTACATCACCTTCCACCCGGCCTTCTTGGTTCGGATGCACCAGTCGATGTCCTCCCCGAAGATCCAGAAATCCTCGTCGAGCATTCCGATCCGGTCGACCACCTCTTTGCGAATGAGCAGGAAAGCCCCGGAGACGGCGTCCACCTCGTGCGTCGTGTTGGGATCGAGGTACGTGAGGTTGTACTTGGCCATGACCTTGCTGTTGGGGAACAGCCAGCTCAGACCGCTGAGCTTGTAGAAGGCCACCTTGGGCGTCGGAATGCTCCGGCGGCAAGCGAGCTGCAGGGTGCCGTCCTCGTTCAGAACGCGGCAACCTGCGGCCCCCACGTCGGGGTTCTCATCCATGAATCGGACCATCTTGTCCAGGGCGCCGTCCTGAATGACGGTGTCCGGGTTCAAGAGCAGGATGAGATCGCACCGGCATTTGGCGATCGCCTGATTGTTTGCCCGGGTGAACCCGAGGTTCTCGCTGTTTTCGACCAGGCGAACCTGCGGGAAGTTCTCCTTGAGCATCCGAACGCTGTCGTCTCGGGAGTGATTGTCGATCACCCAGATCTCGTGGCGGGTCTCTCGGGTTTCCCTGGCGATCGATTCGAGACACTCTTTGAGCAGCTTACGAACGTTGAAGCTGATGATGATGATTCCCAGGCGGGAGTTGTTCTCCATATCGTGCCCTTCGTCAATGCGTGCGGCGGTCCGCCGGGCGTCGCGTCCACGGATGCAGCCCCGGCCGATTCCGTTCAGAATAGTTTATTCTTCCACGTCTCCGGAGTCTTGTCATTGATAATCTCCAGGTCAATGTGGTACCTGAAGGGCCTCGTCCCTCGCTTGCGGATATACTCGACGATGG
>CALMMH010001034.1 GCA_937868145.1 uncultured Phycisphaerales bacterium | reverse complement strand
AGCTTCACGGTGCTTGTCGGCGTCATTGCGGTGTCCGCCGGTCTCTGCACAGGTGCGCCGGAGCAATCTCTCCAACTCGCCACGGACGCAAACAGCGTCTGGATCCTTGCCGGCAAGTCGCCGATTCTTCAATACCGCTACAACGAGGTCCCATTCAAGCCGTATATCAAGGAACTCTACACCCCCAACGGCGTGAACTTCCTGCTGGATGCGCCGTCGGATCATCTGCACCACCATGCCTTGATGTTTGCTGTTGCTGTCGACGGCGTGAACTTCTGGGAGGAAACGCCGGGGTCTGGATACGAAGTGCATGACAAGTTCGACAACGTGAGGGTCTATTCTCGCGATGGTGTGGCCTGCGCCGAGTTCAGAGAAAGGGTTCGCTGGATGGCCTCCAGGGACCGCCCGTGCTCGCTTATGGAGAACCGCCAGATCAGGGCCTGCAGGGTCCCCTCGTTGAACGCAACCGTGGTGACATGGCGAAACGGCTTTTGGCCTCCTGAGGGCGTACCGAGGCAAGTCACGTTGTCCGGGGCGCATTACTTTGGACTGGGTTTGAGATTCGTGCGATCGATGGATGGAAGCGAGTTTTTCTACGCCGATGGCAAGGAGGGAACGATTTTTCGCGGCGAGGAACGGCTCACCCAGTCAAACTGGTGTGCTTACACCGCGGCGGTCGACGGCAAGCCGGTGACGGTGGCGATGTTCGACCATCCGGCCAATCCTCGCCCGACGACGTGGTTCACGATGGCCAAACCCTTCGCCTATATCTCGGCGACGCTGAATCTCCACGCGGAGCCGTTGACCGTGCCTGCCGGCAAAGCCTTTGGACTGCAGTATGCGGTCGTTGCATGGGATGGCAAGGTGGGTTCGGAGCAGATTGATGCGGCATACCATTGGTTTGTGGGCAAGTACTCGCCAGCCTCAACGTCTGGAGAAGGAGTGGACGGATATGAAGAAGACAAGTAAGTCTGTTGTCGGCAGTCGGCTCAACCGTCGTCAGTTTCTGCGAGAGGCGGGCGGCGTCACTGCGGCTGGCATGGTTCTGAGTTCATCGTTGAGCACGAGGGTTCTCGGCGCCAACGAGCGGCTGGGAATAGGGTTCATCGGCTGCGGCGGGCGGAGCGGGGCGCATTTCCAGGCTCTGCACTGGCTCAAGACCCAGGGGAAAGAGCCCATCGAGATCGTCGCGGCCTGCGATGCATATCGGCCCCGGCTCAAGCAGCGGATCGAAGGCTACGGCGGCAAGGCGTACATGGACTATCACGAGTTGCTGGCGGATCCCGCGGTGGACGTGGTCTGCATCGCCACGCCGGACCATCTGCACGGCTATCAGGCCATGGACGCCCTCAAGGCCGGCAAGCACGTCTATTGCGAGAAGCCCGTCACCCATTGGCGGCAGTTCGAACTGACCAAGGAGCTGGCGAAGGTCGCCCGCGAGTCGAAGTGCGTCATGCAGCTCGGCACGCAGGGTATGTTCGATTCCGCCTGGCACCAGATGCGGAAACTCGTGGTCGACGGCCTGATCGGCAAGCCGATCCACGCCGAGTGCGGCTACTTCCGCGTCGGCGACTGGGGCGAGCGCGGCATGCCGATCGACGATCCCAACGTCAAGCCCGGCGAGGATCTGAACTGGGAGGCCTTCCTGGGCGACTCGCCCAAACGGCCGTTCGATGTGAGCCGGTACTTCCGGTGGCGGATGTACGAGGACTACGCCGGCGGGCCCTCCACGGACCTGTTCCCGCACAGCCTCACGCCGGTGCTCTACATCCTGGGCGTCAAGATGCCCAGCACCGTCGTCGCCACCGGCGGCAAGTTCCGCTACCAGGAACGCGAGATCCCCGACACCTACAACACGCTGATCGACTACCCCGAAGGCATCACCGTCGCGGTTCTCGGCACGCAAGGCAACAACTACTTCGGCACAGGCGGACGCGGGGCCGGCGGACGAATCCCGATCATCCGTGGCTGGGACGGCAGTCTGACCATCCAGGGCAAGGAGATCGTCTTTGCGCCCGCCGAGGGCTCGGACAAGAAGGAGCAGCGGTTCGCCATCGAGCACGACGAGGACTTCACCGGTTTCTGGAAAAGCTTCCTGACCTGCTGCCGGTCCGGCAAGAAAGAGACCCTGAGCCCGATGGACCTGGCCTACCACGTCCAGACGGCGATGCAAATGGGCATGCTCGGCCTGACGCAGGGCAAAGTCGCCCGTTTCGACCCCCAGAAAGAGCAGATCGTGCTCTGAGATACGCAGGTTTCCGGTGGGGGCGGGTTTCAAACCCGCCCCTACACGGCACAAAAACTGGCCCATCTGGAGGGGATTCAACCCCGTTAGTGACCTCAAAATCGGCCTAAATAGCAGAATAGTGACAAAAATCAGCCCTGCGGGATTACCTGTTTTCCTCGTTTTCAACGATAATAGACAGGTGAATCTTGTTTTGCGACTATCATAGTCTCTTGGGCAGGTTTGGGCTGATGAATCTTGATCCCCGTGTAATGCAGGATTGGCAGATCGCCGAGGCGGCCGAAGAACGCATGAAGCCGATTCAACGGCTGGCCGGCGAGCTGGGTCTGCGAGACGACGAGTTGATCCCCTATGGCAACAAGCTCGCGAAGGTGGACTACCAGAAGGTTCTGACCCGGCTGGGCGACGGTCCGACCGCCAAGTACATCGATGTGACCGCGATCACGCCCACGCCGCTGGGCGAGGGTAAGACGACCACGACGATCGGCCTGATCCAGGGGCTGGGCCGGCTCGGCAAACGCGTTTGCGGAGCGATTCGCCAGCCCAGCAGCGCCCCGACATTCAACATCAAAGGCTCCGCCGCGGGCGGCGGCTTGGCTCAGTGCGTGCCGCTGACCCCGATTTCCATCCGCCTGACGGGCGATCTCGACTGCGTGACCAACGCCCACAACCTCGCGATGGTGGCTCTGACCGCCAGGCTCCAGCACGAACGCAACTACGACGACGCCCGCTTGGCCAAGAGCAAGCTCAAACGCCTCGACATCGACCCGGACCGGATCCAGATCGGCTGGGTGATGGACTTCTGTGCCCAGTCTCTTCGCAACATCCGCATCGGGTTGGGCGAGAAGATGGACGGTTTCGAGATGGATTCGGGCTTCCGGATGACCGTCGCCAGCGAGGTGATGGCGATTCTCGCTGTGGCGCGCGACCTGGCGGACCTCCGGCAGCGGATCGCCCGGATGGTCGTGGCTTACAGCCGGAACGGCAAGGAAGTCACCACGGGCGATCTGGAGGTCGACGGCGCGATGACCGCCTGGCTGCTCGACGCCATCAACCCCAACCTCGTGCAGACCATCGAGGGCCAGCCCGTCTTCGTCCACGCCGGGCCCTTCGCCAATATCGCCATCGGGCAAAGCTCGATCATCGCCGACCGCCTCGGCGTGAAACTGGCTGATTACCACGTCACCGAGAGCGGATTCGCCTCGGACATCGGATACGAGAAGTTCTGGAATCTCAAGTGCCGCATGTCGGGCCTCAGGCCGGACGCGGTGGTCGTCGTCGCGACGATTCGCGCCCTCAAGACCCACGGCGGCGGTCCGGCGGTCAAGGCGGGCGTTCCGCTCGATCCAGCGTACACCAGCGAGAATCTCGGGCTCGTCGAGAAAGGCTGCGAGAACCTCCTGGCTCACATCGACATCGTCAAACGAAGCGGCGTGCAGCCGATCGTCTGTCTGAACCGGTTCAAGACCGACACGGACGCCGAGATCGCCATCGTCCGGCGGATCGCGGAATCCGGCGGGGCCAAAGCGGTCACGTCCGACCATTGGCTCCGAGGCGGCGAAGGGGCCATCGAATTGGCCGAGGCCGTGATCGAGGTGGCCAACACGAAGAACGATTTCCAGTTCCTCTACGACATGAAGATGCCTCTGCGAAAGCGAATCGAGCTGATCGCCAGGGAGATCTACGGCGCCGACGGCGTTTCCTATACGGACGAAGCCCTGGAGAAGGCCAAGCGGCTCGAAGCGGAGTCCCTCGGAACCAGTCTGGGGACCTGCATGGCCAAGACGCAGCAGAGCCTTTCGCACGACCCGAATCTTAAGGGCAGACCCAGAGGCTGGACCCTGCCGATCAGCGACATCCTGGTCTACAAGGGCGCGGGTTTCGTCGTTCCGATGGCCGGGGCGATCAAGCTCATGCCCGGCACCGGCTCGGACCCGGCCTTCCGCCGGATCGACGTCGACGTCAACACCGGAAAAGTCCACGGGCTGTTTTGATTGACGATCTGCGATTGACGATTTACTATTCGCAGGCGAGCGACCGTGCGGTCGTCGCTCCTCCAGAATCGTCAATAGTAAATCGTAAATCGCAAATGGGAAAATGATGGCGGCACAGATTATCGACGGCAAACAGGTGGCGGCCGGCATCCGGGCCGAACTCAAGGACGAAGTCGCGAAGCTCAAGGAACGCGGCGTCACGCCGGGACTGGGCGTCATTCTGGTCGGCGATGATCCCGCGTCCGTCTCGTACGTGACCGGCAAGGAACGGGCGTGCGGCGAGGTCGGGATCTACTCCGACCACAATCACTTGCCCGCCGAGAGCTCGCAGGCCGATCTCAAACGCGTGATCGACCGGCTGAACGCGGACCCGAAAGTCCACGGCATCCTGGTCCAACTGCCGCTCCCGAAGCATCTGAAGGAGTCCGAAGCGATCTTCGCCATCGACCCGTCCAAGGACGTCGACGGCATCCATCCGGTCAGCGTCGGCAAGATGGTGACCGGCGAGAGAGCGTTTCTGTCCTGCACGCCGCACGGCGTGATCCAACTGCTCGTTCGCAGCGGCGTGAAGATCGAAGGTTCGCACGTCGTCATCGTGGGTCGCAGCAACCTCGTGGGCCGGCCGCTGGCCAACATGCTGACCCAGAAGAAAGCGACCGGCAACGCCACGGTCACCATGTGCCACACCCGCACGAAGGACCTCGCCCGCTACACCCGCCAGGCGGACATCCTAGTCGCCGCGGTGGGTCAGCCCAAGACGATCACCGTGGACATGGTCCGCGACGGCGCAGTCGTCATCGACGTGGGAGTCACGCGGGTGGAAGATTCCACCAAAAAGGCAGGCTTCCGTCTGGTAGGCGATGTCGACTTCGACGCGGTCAAAGAAAAGGCCTCGCTCATCACCCCCGTCCCCGGCGGCGTCGGCCCGATGACGATCACCATGCTTCTCTACAACACGGTCGAATCCGCCAAACAAGCCGCGGGGCTCGTTTGACCGCCATTCCCGTCTGTCTCCACTATCCGCCTACGAATGTGAAGCGTGTAGATTTAAACCCAGGCTCCCACCCAAGAATCTGCGTCAGCGGTAGGGTGGGCTCCGCCCACCGTTCTGGTCAAAACGAAGGGCTGACGCTCGACGGCCCCGACCCTCGACGTCCCCCTGTGCTCGTCCTGTTACCTGGATTGCCAAGACCAAACGACTGTGCTTCACCAGGTTTGAGTGGCGGATTCGATTGTAACGGCCAACGTGGCGCGTAGCCAACCGAACTTCTCTTTCATGAAATCAAAGTCAGGGCCGGTTGTCACGAACATCGCCTTTCCCTTGATCAAGAAACCGGCGCCCGCTCCATGCAGGCCCTTGACCTTACTGCTCCCCAATGTAATCAAGACATTCGGGTTGTGGGCAATGTTGGCCTCCGTCTTGTGCATGTAACCTGCGGGGATGAGTAGCCGTCCATCTTGTGATATTCTGAGGTAGCCATTCCAGGTGTTGACCATATGGGGACCATCAGGACCCAGGGTGGCGATAGCAACAACTCCATCCTTCTTCATGATTTCCTGCAGTGTCTCGGGGATCATCGTGTGTTCCTCCTGTTGCTTGGTCTG
>CALMMH010001033.1 GCA_937868145.1 uncultured Phycisphaerales bacterium | reverse complement strand
CTTGGCGTGTCTGAGCGGTGACGTTCTGGGTGCGGGCTTGCCGGCGGAGTGGAAGGATACTCGCTACCTCGACTTCGTTCTGAGCCGACAGATCCCGGTGAACTGCATCGTTCAGATGGGCTTGCCTTCCGGAGAATCCCTGCGGATCGAGATCCCATGGATTCGGGTCGAACCCATCTACGGCAACGCCTGGTTGCCCACGGCGTGCATTGGCTGGCTGCCTGCGACCGATGCGACCTGGCAGATCCGGATCGAACTGCTGGACGACAAAGGCAATGTGCTCAAGCACTCGCGCGACAGGCCGACGGTCTTCACCTGCAAAACCGCCCAAGAGAATCCGGATATGATGCGGTACGCGGAGATGAGCCTGGATCCCATACAGTGGGAGAACCGCAGGCACGCCGCGAAGATCCGCGTCGTTCTGGAGCCTGTCCAGGATCCGCTGGCTCAAGTGCCGCCCGATGGATCGGCGAGTTTCCCGCTTGTGGTCTGTGCGATCGACAAAGACGACAAACCCATCGCGGATGCGGCTGTGATCGCCAAGGCGACTCATTACGGCACGCCGTACCGCTCGCATACGTTCCTCTACCGCACGAACTCCCGGGGCGAGTGCCGCGTCGCTTTCGAGAAGGCGGATCTCCGCTCGGCGTACGTAATGGTTCAGAAGCCGAAGTACGCCGCCCTTCAGACAAGCTGGTCCGGCCCGTACATTTCGTTCCTCTCCGACCTGCCGCTGACGGACCTGCCCGAACGGCACGTGATGAAGATGCCGCCCGCGCAGACGATCGGCGGCATTGTGGAGAATGAGGCCGGCGAACCCATTGCCGACGCGCAGGTCCGCATCCAGGCCCACCTGGAGGAAACGGGCGGCGTCGCAAATGTCTCCCGCTCCCTCTTGACGGATCAAAGAGGCCGGTGGCGGATCAATGAGGTTCCCGCCGATGCCGAGGTCGTATCCCTGGGCTTCAAGCACCCCGACTACATCAGCGACACGTGGGCCAACAGGCAGATTCACGGAGATGAGTTGTCGTCGCTTCGCGACCGCATGTATGTCGCGACTTTGATGAAAGGCCTGCAGCTGAGCGGTCGCGTGCTGGACGATCATGGCCGGCCTGTATCGCGGGCCGCGGTCATCTTGGCCCCGGTGCAACACGAGCGATTCCAGTACGAATACGCGTGCACGCTTTCGAACGCCGACGGAGAATTCCGCTTCAACTGCGCCGGCAACGATCGGACCGACACCACCGAGGGTGGCGGATCGACCGGCGTGCTCGTGGAGATGCCGGGGTATGTGCCGTCGTTGCAACGTGTGGTCGTCGAGCCCAACCTGGCGCCGCTGGAGTTCCGTCTGAGTCGGGGGCATCCGCTGACCGTTCGCGTGGTGGACGCGAACGACCGGCCGATCGCAGGAGTCAGCACGGTGGTGGATGCACTGACGGAGGATCAGAGCTATGGTTTCTGGCTGGACGACACGGACGACCAGGGCCGGGTCCAGATCCCCCATGCCCCCGACCACGAAGTGCTCTTCACGGCGATGCAGGACGGTTACGTTTCCGTCCGGGGCCACGCTCTGGCTGTCTCGGGCGACGAGCAGGTGGTCAAGATGAAGCCTGCCCCGAGAATTCAGGCCGTCGTTCGCGACGCCGGAACTCAGGAACCGGTTCAGGATTTCACCCTGGTCGCGGCGAGCACGATGGGCGGACGAGGCATGCCCGCCCAGTCGATCCGCATCAAAGGAGGCCGGTTCGAGCTGGCGTTCGACGAAACCGTGCCGGAGAGCGTGGAGTTGAAGCTGCTGGCCGTGGGGTACAAACCCACAACCGTGGAATCCGCCCGCCTGGAAGGCACGCGCACCATGGAGCTCAAGCTCACTGCGGATCCGTCCTTCGACGCCAAGGCCTTGAAGCAGGAACTCGGCGGCGTTGAGCGATCCGAGCCTGTGGTCGTCACGGGGACGGTGGTGGACCCCAACGATCTGCCGGTCGCTCGAGCCACGATCAACGTCTTTCCCTTGGGCGGCTTGGCGACAACCACCGACGCGCAAGGCAAATTCAAAGTGCGGTGTCCTCCGATGAGGGGAGGAATGCCCATGGAGACGGAGACGCCGTACCTCTTCGTGAGGCACGTACAGCGCAATCTGGCGGCTGCCATGGACTTCGATCCAACCGATGCCGGGAACCTCAGGGTCAAGCTGTCGCCGGGCGTCGTCCTGACGGGCAAGGTCACGGATGGCCAGGGCAAGCAGATCCCGGGTGTCAGACTGTCCCTGACATTCTGGCCCGGCCGGATGGGATATGGCATGCGGGAGGAGTCCGCCACGCCCGATCCCGACGGCCGCTACGAGATCCTCGCCGTACCGGCCGGCCATCGTTTCTCCGTCAACGCAACGGCCGAAGGCTACGGCCTGGAATACGTC
>CALMMH010001032.1 GCA_937868145.1 uncultured Phycisphaerales bacterium | reverse complement strand
GGGAACGGCTGCTCGACGTACAGAATCATCTGATAGATGCGAGGATGTTCCGCCATCAGCCGGTCCAGGATTTCGTTGACATAGGCCGGATCGGTGACCGTGCAGTTGAAATCGGTGGTCAGCCAGAGAACGTTCCGCTCCATCGCGATGAGCCCCACGTTCACGAGCCGGTCGTAGTCCCATTCGGCGTCGCTGCCTCGCAGCTTCACCTTCAAACAGGTCAGTCCGTCCCGCTCGATCCAGTCCGTCAGCAGGACCGGATACCCATCCTTCGGCTCGTTGCCTGTCAATTCGGAGGCGTCGAGCAGGTCCTTGCCGCCCACCAGGTGCCAGGCCGGCAGGCGAGAAGGCGGCGACTGGAGATAATCCGCCGGATACTTGCCTGCAAAGGAGACGGCAGACCCCGCCGCCGGTTCGAGGAAATGGGCCAGATCGGCATTCATGAACTCAGGGCTGTAGGTCGAATAGACCGGCACGCCCAGAAGCTGACCATACGCGTCGTGCAACGCGATGTCGAATGCCGAGGAACAGACCAGGGCCGCCAGCCACGGCATCGGTTCGACGCCGGAACCCCGCTCGACGTTCAGGTTGATCAGCAGGCTCGGCAGCACGGACTCGGTGAAATGATGGCCCAACTCGATTGGATGTCCGTCGGTCGCCAGAACGCTCCAAGCCTCCGCCAATTTCCCGCAGAAGGCCTGCATCGTATCACAGCGATTTTGGCAGCTCAGGCTGCTTGGCCAGGTCCACTGCACGCTCAGCGGGGTCTCGCCCCACCCCTGGGCCTGTCTTCCTCGCCCATCCGTCACGGTCATCGCCACACGGGCACAGATCACCGACGTGAGCGTCTCGGGGCCGAACTTCAGCGGCACCCGCGTCTGGACGGGTAGGAAATACAGATCGACGGCAACCGGGCGAATCCTCGTTTTCATGTCCCTCATTCCTGTCCGAACGGGTCCCTGCTGGGGGCCGCGGGACGCACATGGCTAGGTTTACGGCCTACACCCGCGGTTGTCAACCATGGCCCCAGACAAAAGCGGTTTTGGGGGTTGCTTTGTGGGGTCGAACGCCTATAATCGCCCATGGCTTTGCCTAGGAAGAAACACGTTTCGGGCGTGAAAGTCCCGTGAAAAACATCACAAAAACCTACGGCGCCCACAGCAGAAGCTTATTTGAAAGGAGCACGTATGAGACTCGACCGGAAGTTGAGAATGGGTTTGATCGGCGGAGGCCCCGGTGCGTTCATCGGAGAGGTCCATCGCAAGGCCTCCCGGCTGGATGGGGAGATCGAGCTTGTGGCCGGCGCGTTCGATATCGATCCCGTGAAATCCAAGGACATGGGCAAGCACCTGGCCCTGGATCCCAAGCGCGTCTACAGCGACTACAAAGAGATGATCAAGGCCGAATCCGCGCTGCCGGTCGGCCAGCGAGTGGATTTCGTCTCCGTCACGACGCCCAACAACTGGCACTTTCCCATCGCCCGGGACTTCCTCCTGGCGGGCATCCATGTCATGTGCGAGAAGCCCATGACCCTGACTTCCGACGAGGGCAAGGAACTCCAGAAGATCGTGAAAGAGAAGAAGCTGGTCTTCGGCCTGATGCACAACTACACCGGTTATCCGATGGCCAAGCTCGCCCGGGACATGGTGAAAAAGGGCGACCTCGGCAAGATCCGCAAGATCGTCGTCCAGTACCCGCAGGGCTGGCTGGCGACCGCGTTGGAGAAGACCGGCCAGATGCAGGCGAGCTGGCGGACCGATCCCAAGCAAAGCGGCGCCGGCGGCTGCGTCGGCGACATCGGCACCCACGCCGCCAACCTGGCCGAGTACATCTCGGGCCTGAAGATCACGCACATCTGCGCCGAGCTGACGTCGTTCGTTCCGGGACGGCCCCTCGATGACGACTGCAACTGCCTGTTGAAGTTCGACAACGGCGCCAAGGGCGTTCTGCACGCCACGCAGATCGGGATCGGCGAAGAGAACAACCTCGCGATCTGGGTCCACGGCGAAAAGGCCAGCCTCGAATGGCACCAGGAGCACCCGAATTATGTGTACTTCCGCGAGAACGACAAGCCGGAGCAGGTCTGGAAGAGAGGCAACGGCTACGTCGGCGCTTACAGCCCGGCGGCGGCCCGAGGCACACGCATCCCCTCCGGCCATCCGGAAGCCTTCCTCGAGGCCTTCGCGAACAACTACATGAACTTCGCGGAAACAGTCAAGTGCGCCATCGCCGGCGAGAAACCCAGCGAACTGGCCCTGGACTTCCCGAGCGTGGAGGCAGGCATCCGAGGTCTGCTGTTCATCGAGACGGTTGTCGCCAGCTCCAAGAGCGACCAGAAGTGGACGCCCATGAAGCAATAACCATCCGGCATCTGCCGGTCGCACGTTTTTGCGGCTCGGCGCACGAAAATCGCGTGCGCCGAGCCGTGATTCTCCGGGGGCGAAACAAACCACAACTCGCGTAGAGAATTGTGGAGGAGCGGATCAGCACCCATCCAGTAACAGGAGCATTTCCCATGCAGAACAATCAGAGCACGCAGGTCTCGCGCCGCGGTTTCATCGCCACGACGCGGTCGACCGTCTGTTCGACCCAGTGCCGCATTTCTTCGGGCGGAATCGGTTCGCCCGTGTAACTGCTGTTCCAACCGGTGATGTTGAACGTCGGGTCGGCCAACGCGCCCGCTTGGCCGTAGGTCTCTTCGTACAGCGCCTGCCATTGGGACAGGTGCGACGACGTTCCGGTGTCGGATTCGTCTTCGGCACCTTTGTAGTCCGGGTCGGGCACGATGTAGGCGGCCAGACGTCTATCGCCGCGTCCGTCGCCGCGTCCGCGGCACGGCACAGCGCCCGCGCATCACCGTGCACCGCACCCAGAAGCACCTCTGGCTGCAGCTCATCGACGACGTCGCCGGCACGACGCTCTGCTCGGCCTCGACGAAGTCGCTCGAGCTCGCCAAGGGGGGCAACGTGGCCGCCGCGAAGTCGGTGGGGACGGACCTCGGCAAGAAGGCCGTGGCGCTGGGCATCAAGGCCGCGTGATTCGACCGCGGCTCGTTCAAGTACCACGGCCGCGTCAAGGCGGTCGCCGACGCCGTCCGCGCCGCGGGCGTCCAGTTCTAGTGCGCCCGCC
>CALMMH010001031.1 GCA_937868145.1 uncultured Phycisphaerales bacterium | reverse complement strand
CTGGACCGAGAGCGGCTTGACGCCCTTGGCCTTCGCGAGCGGTTGACCGCTTTCAGTGGCCGACTCGGCGTTCGTCGTCGGCAGGATGACCGTGGCCGTCGTGTTCGGCGGAACCGTGACGTTCCACGTGAGCACGCCGGCGTCATCGATCTTCCAGTTGCTCACGATCCGGCCGTAGAGGCTGTCGTGATGGGCCTTGACCCATGTCAGCGATGGGTCGTCCACGATGCCCGGCTTGAGGATGAACCGCTGGAAACCGGGCGAACGCAGGTCGCTCTTGATGCCTGCCAGCCCTTCGATGAACCACGTCCCGATGTAGAGGTACGAGCTGTGGCACAGGGAGTTGTCCATGTCCCAGGCCTCGTAGATCGTCGTGGCGCCGGTGCGGAGCATGTCGCCCCAGCCGGGGTAGGTGGTTTTATTGGCCATCGTGTAGATCAGGTCCTGGCGGTCGAGGGCCAGGAGGGTCTTGAAGAGGAAGGCCCCGCCTGTGATGCCGGCGTGGATGTGGCCCTTGCGGCGGATCAGGATTTCATCGACGAGCCGTTTCTCGACCGCGGGCCGCGCGTCCTTCGGCGGCAGATCCACCAAGAGCGCGATCGCCAGATACGCCTGGAAGCCGTTCACATAGCTGCCCTCGGCGGGGAGATAGAACTTCGCGTGCACCGCCTTGCGGACCTCGTCGGCGCGGCCGCGATACTTACTGGCCTCGTCCGTCTTACCGAGGACGTCCGCGATGGTCGCGGCGGTCTGCAGGTTGAAGATCCAGTAGCAATTGTTGTAGAATAGCGTCTCAGGCGTGTCGCCATTGACGCCCTGGGCGCCGGGCCAGAGCCAGTCGCCGAGGAAGTCCCACTCGCCGCCCCATCGCTGGAGCATGTTGTCCTTGGCCTTGGTTTCGAGGAAGGCCAGCCACCGCTGGATCGTCGGGAAGTTCTCTTCGAGGAGGCGGGCGTCGCCGTAGCGTTCATACATCTCCCAGGGCAGCGTGACGCAGTAGCCGCTCCAGCCGGGACCGCCGCCGCCCCAGTACGTCGGGGCCGTGTACGGCAGATTGCCGGCTTCGATCGTGTCCTTGACCGCCGCTTTCTCCGCGGTGCCCCAGGCGGCGCTGCCGCCCTGCACGTCGCGCCAGTCCTGGCTCCATTTCGTGTAGAATGCGCCGAGGCTGTAGTTGTTCAGGCCACACTCGGTCGTCGCGTGGGCGTCGCCGCCGTAGCCCATGCGTTCGCGATGGGCGCAGTCGACGACATAACCGCCGAGGCTGAGGTCCTCGAAGGTCCACAGCGTCGCGTTGCGGATCCGATTGAGCAGTTCGTTCGAGCACTCGAAGTCCGCAGCCCGGGTGTAGTCCGTTCGCACGAGCTGGACGCGGATGTCGGTGAGTTCCGGCTTGTACTTGAGCCCTTCGATCGTCACCCACCGAGCGGTGAAGTAGTTAAAGCGATTCAGGAACGTGCCCTTGCCCTCGGGTCCGACGACGTACTTGCTGTAGAGCCGGTTCGTCATGTCCGAGTTGGGCCGCTCGGAGAATTTGAACTGGATCTCGTCGCCGGGCTTGCCGCGGACGTCGGCCTGGAGCCAGCCGGTGACGTTGACGCCCAGATCGACGCGGTACACGCCGGGCTTGGTCTCCTCGACCGCCACCGGCTTGACGTCCTGAATCCGACGGTTGGGCTCGACCATCTCGGCCGAGACCATCAGATGAGGCGAATACACTGTCGCAGCCTTCCAGCCGGCGTCGTCGAAACCGGCCTCGCACCAGCCGGGGACTTCCTTCGTTGCGTCGTATCGCTCGCCGCCGAAGTGCGTGAAATCCCAGACGCCCAAGAGCAGGTTGGGGCTCGGATACGTGCGCCACGTGTCGTCGGTCGCCATCGTCACCGCCTGGCCGCCGGGCAGTTGAATGTTCGCCTGGGCCAGGACGATCGGCGTCTGCGGCTTGTCGTCCGTCTTGTACGGCGGAAAGATCGACCAGGAAACGCCCAACCACAGGCCGATGACATTCTTGCCCTCTTTGAGCTGATCGGCGATCTCGTAGGCGACGTAGCGAACCCGCTTGCGATGGTTCGCCACGGCCGGAGCCAGAACCGCATCGCCGATCCGCTTGCCGTTGACGTACACCTCGTGATAGCCCACCGAAGCCACATAAATCGTCGCTCGCTCAGGCTTGGCCTTGAGTTCGAACGTCTTTCGCAACCACGGGTCAGGCACGGTGTTCGTAGAACTCCCCTGTCGCTTGAAGAGCTGATCGCTGCCGATCCACTTGGCCGACCAGTCGGCCGGTTCCAGGAGTCCCATCGTCCATCGTGCCGGCTTGCTCCAGGCGGAGACGACGCCGTTCTCATCCTTGACCCGCACCGTCCAGAAGCATTGGGCTCCGGATGCGAGCGGCTTGCCTGCATAGACGACATGGGCGGATCGGTCGGACGCGACCATGCCGGAATCCCACAGGTCTGCCTTGTCCTGCTCAAGCAGCGTCTTCGTGCTCGCCACCAGCACCTGGCAGGCAGTCTGCTTCTGCCCCCGCGCGGCGGCATCCGTCGCCTCCAGCTTCCAACTCAGCCGCGGCTGACGGACATCGATCCCCAGCGGATCGGCCAGGTACTCGCATCGCGGATCTGCAACGGTCACCGAGCACGGCCCGTCGGCGGCAATCGCGGCGCCGGTGGAAAGCAAAAGGATCGCAAGAGACAGCATCCGCACGAATCTGGTGGCAGAGAACGATGACATATGAACCTCCCTGAATCGAGTGGCATTCGGATCACACGGGAGGAATTATAGTGCGGTTCGACCGGACACGCCAAGCCAAATGTGAGGTCACGGCGTGTTCTTGTCGGCCGGTTCGGCCGAAGGTGCAGAGCCGGGGCGGTCCACATGCCAGACGGCGTCGATCAGGGCGATGGTGACCCATACGCCGCTGAGGATGACCAGCACGGTCGCCACGAGCACCAGAAACAGCAAAAGCATGCTCATCGGTCCGCCCTCCCGACATACCGTTGCAGGTAATGCCCGATCAGGTAAGCCACCAACGAACAGGCCAGCGCCGGGACAATGGCGGGTGTCTCGACTTTGGAGATGCGTCCCTGCCCCTGCTGGTACACCAGGAACACGATGCCCACCGCCGCGCCGACGATCGTCCCCACGATCATCGAGAGGAACGCAGCCAGAGGACGCGGCCGTTTGCTCCAAAGGCCGATGATCGCGGCCGGCAGGATCGCCGGGGCCCAGATCCCGTAACAGACCAGCAGCCCCTTGATCACGCTCGGCACGAACACGGCCAGGCCGGAGGCGACGGCCGCGATGATGATGGTCGAATACCGACCGGCGGTCAATGCCGCGCTGTCGCGCCGCAACGTGAAACGCCGCAGGATATCCTGCGTGAACACCACCGCGCCGGCGTTCAGCAGCGAATCGAGGCTGGACAGAATCACCGAAAGCAGCGCCACGATCATCACGGCATAACCGGCCTGAGGCACCGTCGCCTTGACGAGTTTCAGCAGGATGGAATCCTCGGACGTGTCGGCGGCAACCAGCGGCCTGGCGACGACGCCGATGGCGATCATCACGGCGAACCACAAGACGGCGAAGCACCCCGCCAGGACGAAGCTGGCGCGGGAGACCTTCGTGGTCTTGGACGCCAGGGCCAGATTCGCATACGGTGGAATCAGCGTCTCGCCGAGCAGAAACGCGATGATGAAGGTGACGATCTCCAGGGGCGTCGTGGACTCGAATCCGCTGGTCGTCGCGGCAATCGCCTCCTGGGCGAACGACGCCGCGCCGCCTTTGAAATGGGTCAGCAACTCGAACAGCAGGATCCCGCAGAAAAGAAAAGCGTGAAGGGCGAAGTGATACGCGTCGGTGATCACACTCGCCCGCAGGCCGCCGAAAGTCGTATAGGAGGTCGTCACGATGGCCACACCCGCCACGGCGAGCCATTTCGGCACTCCGAGCATGTTCTGCAGAACGCGACCGCCGGCGCTGATCATCACCGCGGCGAACAACGTGCACAGCAGGACGGAGATGATCCCCGCGACCAACTGGCACCGAGCGCCGTACTTCTGGCCGATCGCGTCGCCCAGGGTATAGCAGCCTTTGAGTTCCCGCAGTTTCGGCGCTACCAGCAGGCCGACGAGGATGTTCTGCACGGCATAGGCGGCGCCGATGAACAGGAACAGGAATCCGCTGTTGTGCCCCCTGCCGACGAAGCCGATGGAGAAGCCGGGACCGACATAGGTCGCGCAGAGGCTGCCGAAGACCAGGGCCAGAGGAAGCGACCGCTTTGCGATGGAGAAGTCTTCGTACTCCCGGGCGGTGCGTGCGCGCGCAGCTACGACGATCAGCAGGACAATGTAGCCTACAACGAGCACCGTCGAAAGAACCACAGGCACAACCTCGGGAAGCTTGAAGTTGGATGTTTGAAGTTTGAAGTCGAAAGAACCGCGGCTTCGCGTCTCTGACTTCACACTTCATACTTCACACTTCAAACCTCGCTCTCCTTACCTCACACTTTCCACGTCACTCCTGCTCCTCCTCAAACGCCTCTTCCTCCAACTCACTGATCGCCGCGTCCAGATCGGCTTCCGTGCGAATCCAGCCGAACTTGCTGTCGACCAGAAAGGCGCCGTACCACTGAATCAGATTCTTTGCGAAATCGTCGTCCTTGCAGTAGATGCCGAAGGAAATCTCCCCCGCGTGCGAATCGGCCTTCCGCGGCCTCTGCGGAAACGCCAACAGCACGGCGCTGCGGGACAGGAGGAACTCGATATCCGAAACCTTGCTGTTGTAGATCCGCAGCCGGCCCGATTCGATCGCCTCGGGGAACCTGCGAAACAAGTGCCGGGCCGCATTGGAGAAACCCGGGACGCTTAGATTCATCGCCCGGTGAACCCGGACGTCGGGATACTCGTGAAGGATCGTATGGAGTTGGCTGAGGTAGTCGTCCGCCGGCTGACGCTCGCCCTCGAAGAGCATGCAGGTCCAAAGCTCCCCCTGCCCGGTGGCGTCAAGCTGCTCCTCGAGCATTCTCTTGGCCACTTCGTAGGTCTCGCGCCGGTTGCCAAGCACCTTCAACTGCCGCTGCAGCAGCATGTGAGCCCACGGGGGCATGTCGCTGGGCAGTGATTCCGGCGGGCAAACGCCCAGCCGGGTCATGAGCCGGAGAAACTGCTTGTTCTCAGATCCGTAGAACCGCCGGCCGACCACGCTGCCGACGTTGCCGTTGCACTCCAGGCCGTAACGCTTGTGATAGCCGAACGAGAGCCGGTTCACGTCCTGGCCCCGCTCCTTGAGCAGTCTCTCGAGCTCCAGGATCAGAGC
>CALMMH010001030.1 GCA_937868145.1 uncultured Phycisphaerales bacterium | reverse complement strand
ATGTCCTGGATGGTCTTGAGAAGCTCTTTGGGGCTGAACGGCTTGCTCAGACAGGTGGAGACGCCAAGGCTCTCCTGCATCTCCTGCGATATGGCGAAACTGCGGGCAGTCAGCAGAATGGCGGGAATGTCCCGGGTACGCTCATCCGCGCGCATCTTCTCGATCAGCTCCAGGCCGGTCATCAGCGGCATCTGGTAGTCCGTGACCACGATATCGGGCTTCTCCCGGCACGCCAGTTCGTACGCTTCCGCGCCGTTGCTGGCGGAAATCACTTCATAACCGTTGTTGCGAAGCTTGATTGCAACCACGTGAATGATATGGAGTTCATCATCGGCAACAAGCACCTTGTAAGCCATCGTTCGGGTCCTTTGAATGATTCATGATCAATACACACTCCTCCCTCCATGACGGGCGATTGGCGGCTCCTCCTACACGAGAGCGGCTTGGCGGGCCGTGGCCAGCGGCAGTTCGAAGCCGAACGTGCTGCCGACCCCGACCTGGCTGGTGACGAACACCCGGCCGCCATGTACTTTTTCGACTATTTGCTTGACCAGGTTTAACCCCAAGCCGGTCCCCTTGGCCTGTTTGTTGTTGGCGGCGACGCGGTAAAACTTGTCGAACACTCGCCCGATCTCGCTCTCGGGAATGCCGACGCCGGTGTCGGCGACCGTGACGCGGACCCGTCCGGCCGCCTCGTTCACGTCCGTGCCGATGGTCACATGGCCCCCGGCGGGCGTATACTTGACCGCGTTGCTCAGGAGGTTGACGATGACCTGGCAGATCATGTCCTTGTCGATCTCCACCTGGTCGTAGACGATCGGTTTGCCGCCGGTCACCGTAATATTCTTTTCTTCCGCATAGCTGCGGATCATCTGCATCTGCTCTTCGATCAGAATCGTCAGGCTCGCGGGCTCCTTGTGCACCTTGATCAGGCCGGACTCGATCCGCGAGATGTTCAAGATGTCCTCGATCAGCCGGCTGAGCCGCTGGGCCTGGCTTTGAATGACCGAGTAGAATTCCTTGCGGGTCTCCTCGTCGTTCGCCTCGCCGTCGGCCAGCATCTCGGAATACGCCATGATCGAGGCCAGCGGCGTCTTGAGCTCGTGCGAGACGTGGCTGACGAAATCGTTCTTCATCTGGGAGACTTCCTTCTCCCGCGTGACGTCGTGAAGCACCGCGACCACGCCGGAGACCTTGCCGTCCGTCTGAACGCACGAGATGATCGTCTCATACGTGTGCGGTCGATCCCCCTGCGGGAACTCCAACTCCCGTTTCGTGGCCTCC
>CALMMH010001029.1 GCA_937868145.1 uncultured Phycisphaerales bacterium | reverse complement strand
GGCGCGGCTCCGAAGCAAGAGGGACTCCGGCGGGTTCCGAACACCAGGCCGCGAAACGTCGTCTTCATCCTGTCCGACGACCACCGTTTCGACTTCATGGGCTTCATGGGCAAGGTGAAATTCCTCGAAACACCCAACATGGACCGCATGGCCCGCGAAGGGGCGCACATCCAGAATGCCTTCGTCACGACAGCCCTGTGCTCGCCCAGCCGGGCGTCGATCCTGACGGGCCAGCTCTCGCACAAGCATGGCGTCGTGGACAACAACACGGACATCCAGCCGGGACTGGTGTTCTTCCCCGAGTACCTCCAGCAACTCGGCTATGAGACCGCCTTCATGGGCAAGTGGCATATGGGCCACAACAGCGACGAACCGCGGCCCGGGTTCGACAAGTGGGTCAGCTTCCAAGGTCAGGGTGAATACTACAATGGCACGCTGAACATTGACGGCAAGAAGGTCAAGGCCGCCAAACACATCTCCGACGAACTGACGGACCACGCTGTGGACTGGCTCCAGCAGGATCGCAAGAAACCATTCTTCTTGTACCTCTCGCACAAAGCGGTCCACGCGATGTTCGAGCCCGCCGCGAGGCACCTGGACAAGTACAAGGACGCTCCGCTCGATTACCCCGCGAGCATGGCCGACACCGAAGAGAACTACCGCGGCAAACCACACTGGGTCAAGGAGCAGCGCAACAGTTGGCACGGCGTGGATTACATGTACCACGGTGCGATGGACTTCGACACCTTCTACCGTCGTTATTGTGAGACGCTGCTCAGCGTCGACGACAGCATCGGACGCGTGATGGATTGCCTCAAGGAGTTGGGCCAGGACCAGTCCACGCTCGTGTTCTACATGGGCGACAACGGCTTCTGCTTCGGCGAGCACGGCCTGATCGACAAGCGACACATGTACGAGCCCTCGATGCGAGTTCCGCTGCTGGCGTACTGTCCCGAGATCATCCAGCCCGGCACGAAAGTCGCGCAGCTCGTGCAGAACATCGACATTGCGCCGACGGTCCTGGAGGCCGCGGGCGCTGAGCCGCCTTCGCATATGGACGGCCGCTCGATCCTCCCGCTGCTGGAGGGCAAGGACGTTCCCTGGCGAAGCGAGGTCTTCTACGAGTACTACTGGGAAGCGAACTTCCCACACACACCGACGACTTTTGGCGTGCGGACCGACCGCTACAAACTCATCCATTATCACGGCGTCTGGGAGACCGACGAGTTGTACGACGTGCAGAACGACCCGGAGGAGATGAACAACCTGATCGACAGACCTGAGCATCGGGCGCTCGTCGCGGACCTGCGGAAACGCCTGTACGACTGGCTCGAAAAGACCGACGGCATGCAGATTCCGCTTCGCCGGGAGGTCGGCGGCAAGAGCGACAAACGCGGGCCCAAGGCCGTGAAAGAATTCAAGTTCCACGAAGAGGACAAATGACCGCGACGAGTCCGGCGTTCTCTCTGGAGGAATTCACCCCGCGGCATGGATTCCTGGTCGCCATCGACTCGGACGGCACCGTGTTCGACACGATGACGATCAAGCATCGACAGTGCCTGTGCCCGTGCATGATCGAATGCTTCGGCCTGGAGCCGATCGCTCAGGCGGTCCGCGAATGCCTGGACTTCTCGGGCCTGTTCAGCAAGACCCGCGGCGCAAACCGCCACAAAACCCTCCGCCGGGTCCTCGGTGAGTTGCTGCCGGATCATCCGATGGTCAAAAGCCGCGGCTTTGCGGTTCCTCAGTTGCCCCACTATTTCGCCTGGGTGGACAACCCCGACAACGTCCTGAGCGGCCAAGGGCTCAAACGCGCCATCGCCACCGCCGCCGGCGCGGCCAGAAGAGAACTGGAGTTGGCCGCCGCATGGAACGACCAAGTCAACAAGTGCAATGAGAAAATGACCGCCGAAATCCCGCCGTTTATGCTCGTGCGAGAGTGCGTCGAAACGATATGCGATCAAGCCGACATCATCGTCGTCTCGACCGCGCCGTGCCAAACCCTGGCCCGAGAATGGAGTTCCCAGGGGCTTGCACGATATGCGGCGGTGATCGCAGGTCAGGAAATGGGCACGAAGGCCCGCTGCCTTGAATCCGCAGCCAAAGGCCGCTACAATCGGAATCACGTCCTGATGATCGGCGACGCCCCGGGCGATCTGAGAGCCGCCAAGGCCAACGACGCCCTGTTCTATCCGATCGATCCGGGCGACGAAGAGGCCTCGTGGAAACGATTCCACGATGAAGCCATGGACAGATTCTTCGAAGGCACATATGCGGGCCGATACGAGCAGGAGTTGATCGAAGAATTCGACTCGCACCTGCCCGAGAAACCGCCGTGGAAGGCCGGTTCGTAGTGTGCCCGTAAGGGCATATCTTCGGATCGTATAGTGCTTGCGAAGGTGTATGAAGATAACGCCTTACGGCGTCACTACGAACAAGACCCTCTGCCCTTTCATATGGTTTAGTAGCAATCGGTGAGCTATGTTGTATTTCAGTCGCGGAAGCGAACACGATAATCTGAATGCCGACGATCTCAAGCAGGGTTTGTGCGCCGCCCTGGAGAAACTGGGCAAGAGGCAGAAGGTCCTGGCCCTGCCGCCGGACATCACGAGGCTCCACTCGCGGGCGGGCGAGCTCACCCGCTTCGCCTGGCAATACTACCGCGATGCGATGACGGACGTCCTGCCGGCTCTGGGGACGCACTTCGCGATGACCGAGCCGGAGATCAAGAAGATGTTCGGCGAGGTCCCGGCCTCGCTCTTTCGGGTGCACGATTGGCGCAACGGCTTCGCCACGCTGGGCGAGGTGCCGGCGTCGTACATCCGCGAGGTCAGCGAGGGCAAGCTCGACTGGTCTTGGCCCGCGCAAGTCAGCAAGCTGATCGCCGAGGGCGGGCACGATCTGATCCTGTCGCTCGGCCAGGTCGTGCCGCACGAGGTCATTGGCATGGCC
>CALMMH010001028.1 GCA_937868145.1 uncultured Phycisphaerales bacterium | reverse complement strand
AAATTCGGAATTCCCCAGAAGATGTTATGGCCTCGCAGCGGGATCTCATGCTCGTCGGTCCACTGGAGCATCGCGTCGCAGATGGAGTAGTCCACCTGCCCCTGGCGGCGCTCCATGGAGGGCCACTTCAGAGCGTTCTCCGTCACCGCGGCGTTGAAGTTCTCCAGGAACACCTTCCTGTACTGGGCCGCCGTCTCGGCGTCCGCCCGTTCACCGAACATCTGGCTGGCCAGCGCCGCCCCGAACCAGAACTCGTGCCGCAGTTGCTCGACGCGGACCTCCGCCCCCGGTGTCGTCTGGACAACGAGCGTCCCCATGCGAACCTCGCGGATGGCTTCGTCCACATCGGCCCCCCTCACCGGGGAATGACAACAGCCCAACACCACCGCAACCGCCGCGACTCTGATGACCCAGGGAGCGTGATTCATAGAATTCGTCCTCAATCGAATGCTGCTTTTTCCGGTCTATTTATTCTGCGAGTCTATTGCGCCGTGGGCACGAAGTCAATCTGGAGGGCCGGGTTCGCGTGCAATCGCAGTCCGGCGGCAGCGGCCAGTGGAGTCTTCGGAACTTGCCGATGGCGTCCTCGCATTCGCAGAACCATCGGCAGGCCGGCGTTTGCCGATGCCACCCGGAATCGAATTCCGGAGTCTTCGTAGGGCGCGCACCACGCGCTGCCAAGCCTATTTGTACGTGCGGCCGAGATATTCGACGATGACCTTCTTCATCGCCAACGGATCGATGACGCCGACATGTTTGTGGAGAACCTCGCCGCCGGGCTTGATCACGAGCGTGTACGGGATCACGGCGGGCCACGTGGGATCGACCGCCGCGATCAGGGCGGTGGTGTCGCCGTTGTACATGTAGTTCGTGAAGGACGCCTCCTTGGACCTGAGAAACTGGTGCGCCTTTCCTCGTCCGGTCAGACCGTCGATGCAGAGGGTCACCATCTCGAACGGCCGCCCGCGATACATGCGGTTGATCTCGACGAGCGACGGGAATTCCACGACGCATGGCGGACAATGGAGCGACCAGATGTTGAGCACGCGGAGTTTGTCGCTGTCGTTCTTGAGGAGCGTCTTGACCGCGTCCAGGTCGATCGTGCTCGAAGTCACCGGCTCCTGGGCCCACTGCTCCATCGCCTGCTTGGCCGAGTCCCGCTTGTCGGACCATTTGACCGAACAGCCGACGACCTTGGTCGTCGGAACCGGGACCGGCTTGCCGGCCAGGACTGCCTCGATGGCGTTCTTGGCGTCGGGCGACTTCACCGCGTTGGGATCTCGCTCGTTGTCATCCACACGGCCGACGTAGCGGAGCATCCGCTCGGCGTCGAAGACAAACACGTGCGGCGTAGCGACCGGGCCGTACGCCTTGGATACTGTTTGCGTGTCGCCGTCATAGAGATAGGGGAATTTGAACTTGCGATCTTTGGCCCGGATCTTCATGTCTTCGAGCGAGTCGCTCACATCCGTGTAGCCCAGCTCATCGAGCCGGACCGCGTTGGGGTCGTTGGGCGAAATCGCCACCAATGCGACGCCCCTGTCCTTGTAGTCCGCGGCCAGTTTCGCGATCCGATCCTCATAGGCCTGAGCCGTGGGGCAATGATTGCACGTGAACACGAGGACAAGGACCTTGGCTTGGCCGTACTCGGCCAGCTTATGCGTCTTGCCGTCCACGCCGGGCAGGGCGAAGTCCGGTGCCCTGGCCCCGATTTCGAGCGTCTTGACAGGCTCCGGGGCCGCCGTTGCGACGCCCATAACGAACGAACCAACAGCAATCACGATGGCGAACATGCGGATCAGTCTGGACATCGGTACACTCCTAACCACAGGACAACCGGCAGAATTTTCACAGGCGAAAGCCCCAACACCCCTCCTCCGAGAGAGTTTACCTCCCTATACGTACCCGAAACCCGCCGGTTTGTCCATTCGCTACTTCCGTCGCCGACAGCTTCAGGCCGATCGCCATCCGGCGCGAGAGGTGAGGCAACAGGAACCGCTGTACCCCAGAAGAAAGACCCCACAGGCCGCGACAAACCAGTTGCCGAACTGGCTGTAGGGAGTCTGCCGGGCGGATAAGCCGGCATATAGCCAACCAGAGATCCATTCACCCCAGGTTCCTTCTCGCCAAACCTGGTAGACGGGAACGTCTGCCACAATCATGCCGGCCCCATGACGCCAGTGATCGAAGGTCGCCAGTCGTTCACCCTCGGGAGAGATGATGGCGCTGATACCGTTTGAGGCGGCGCGAACAATGGCGAAACGGGATTCGATTGCGCGGTGAATCGTGTTCTGCAGGTGGGCCTTGCGTATGGGACCCCAGTCGTTCGTCGGAATCACGAGAACCTCGGTGTGTTGCAGGGCATATTTGCGTGAGAGATCGGTGTAGTTGTCGTCCTGGCAGATCATGGCGCCTACCCTGATCCCGTCGATCGTAACGACCTGCGGCTCCCCCGTGCCTTTGGAGTAGTCCTCGAAGGGCGTCAAATGAGTCTTCGTGTATCGTCCCAGGATGCCTTCGGGGCCAATGACGGCGACCCGGTTCTCGTTGCTCTTCGCATTGTAGTACCCCACGGCAACACATACATGGTGCTCGTGACAGAGATCGCCGAATCGAGCCAGCACAGTCGAGTCGCTATCATCGGACACTGCGAAGGCGGTCTCGGGGAATACGATGAGCCGCGCTCCACGTCGCGTTGCCTCCACCAGAGGCTCCTCGCACAACGTGCGGAATCCGTCAGGCCTGCCCGGGTCGACGTCATCAGGTGCTCCCAGGTACTCCCATCCGACCGCGGCCACCTTCAAACGGCCGGAAGGTCGACCGCCCGGAATCGCGATATCCATACCGGCCACAATCACGAGCACCGCAATCAGGCACACCAGGGAAGCAACGCGGCGTCGCTTTTGGAGGGCGAAAGTGACTCCTAGCGACTGCATCACCCCCAGGACGAACATGATCCCGCTAATCCCGGTGATGGATGTGAACGCGACGGCCTGGGGATACCACGACCAGGAACGTGCGAACGATTGAGCGGTGCCCCACATCGGAAGGCCTGTGATCGTGAGCCAATCCAGGACAACCAGCAAGGCGCCGAATGCGAAGCTGCTCCAGATCCCCATTTGACGCACGAGGAACGAGCAAACGCACACGAATGCGATGATCAGAGCGAGAAGATACGCTACGAGAATCATCGCCACCGGCGCGGGCAACCGCAGCAGCAGGACCTGCGGCGCCACAAAGCCCAATCCCATCAACAACCCGATGCGCAGACGCTGTCGCCAGGAGGCTGTCCGCCTGAGGACAAGCAACAACGGCACGAACGCAATCAATTGAACCGGCGACAGAATGGGAAAGACACCGGGGATCATCAGCAGCAAACCGCTGAGGAAACCGGCAATTGGATCCATCGAGGACTCTCTGCCGCAGGGATTCTTCTCGGTGTCGGTCACTTGTTCACTCCCGTGAGCACCTTCTGCAGGCAGGATCACGGCGTACCCTGCCAATCACCCGCCAGATTCGCATCCGGGACATCGTCATCCCGCCATTTGAGCCCACCAGCTTCGTCCGGTGTGACGAATCTGACGACCCCATTGACGAACAGCACGTTGAAACCCTTGTGGTATCGAAACGTCCTCAACTCCGACCCACCGAACTGATTCCATCCGGGTCGGCTCTCAAACAACAGCACTGTGTCATGGGGACTACATGGATCGGCGTCAGGATTCATTGCATAATCACAGCGATTATCTTTTCCCGCCGGGCAGCGAAGTGTTTCTTCAGAGACGTACCGACCGGCAAGAAGGTCACACCAGCTTTTCGGGGGCGGGTACATACCATGCTCTTCAGCATAGCGATTCATCGCATCACCCAGGCTCTTCAGATTCGCCATGCATTTCACGCGGAGCATCCAATGCCGTGAATACTCGGGAGGGAAGAGATAGATCACGATTGCCGCACTGATGAGAACTGTAAGAGACAGTCTCACTGGAGAGAACTTCCTTTGACGCCCTGGTTGTCCCTCAGTCTTCTCGCTCATTGGCGGTAGGACTCCTCGAAAACATCCAGCATTCCTCACCCTCCGTGGGTCAAGGACAGATTTCGCGGACTATGCACACCTCGTCACCCGGGGACGCTGTCCCCGGACCCCTGGGATTTGCCGCTTTGAGCCGGCAACAGGCTCATAGAACAGGCGACGCGCCGCGAACGACGCGTCGGCCTGTCACCGGCCCGCCGCAGCGCTCGGGTTGCCTCCCGGCAGAGCCCTATCCTCTGCGACGGCACATTCAG
>CALMMH010001027.1 GCA_937868145.1 uncultured Phycisphaerales bacterium | reverse complement strand
GATAGAGGTGTCGTTTGAGGCCCCGCAGCAAGATGTGGTTGATCAGCGTGCTCTTGCCGGAGCCGGAGACGCCGGTGACGCAGATGAAGACGCCGAGCGGAAACTTCACGTCCACGCCCTTGAGATTGTGCTCCGTGGCACCTTTGACCTCGATGCACTTCTTGAAGGAGTAGGGACGTCGCTTCGACGGCACGGCGATGCTCTTTCTGCCGCTGAGGTACTCGCCGGTGAGCGAGGTCGGGGAGTGAATGATTTCGTCGTAGGTGCCCTGGGCGATGATCTCGCCGCCGTGGGCGCCGGCCGCCGGGCCGATGTCGACGATGTAGTCCGCGGCCCGCATGATGTCCTCGTCGTGCTCGACGACGATCACGGTGTTGCCGATCTTGGCGAGCGTCTGGAGGATGCTCAGAAGCCGGTCGTTGTCCCGCTTGTGCAGGCCGATGGTCGGCTCATCGAGCACGTAGCAGACGCCGACCAGACCGCTGCCGACCTGGGTCGCCAGGCGGATTCGCTGGGCCTCGCCGCCGGCCAGGGTGCTGCTCATGCGGTCGAGCGTCAGGTAGCCCAGGCCGACGTCGAGCATGAACTGCAGGCGGGCCCGGATCTCTTTGAAGACTTGCGAGGCGATGATCGTCTGTTCGGGATCGAGCTTGAGGTCGCCGAAGAACTGCTGGGCGTTCTCGATGCTCATCCGGCTGATCTCCTGGATGTTCTTGCCGCCGACGGTGACCGCCATGGCCTCCGGGCGGAGCCTGGCCCCCTTGCAGGCTTGGCACGGCTGTTCGGAAAGGTAGCCGTGGAGGCGGGCCTTGACGAATTCGCTGGTCGTGCTCTTCCAACGCCGGTCCAGGTTCGGGATGACGCCCTCGAACCAGACGCCGTATTTCTCCTCCTCCCCTTCGCTCGTGCCGTACAGGAGCAGGTGCTGGATGTCCTTGGGAATCTCCTCGTAGGGGATGGACTTGCTGATGCCCGTATCCCGGCAGAATCGCTTGACCAGCCGATTGTAATAGATGTTCATCCGCTTGCCGCTGCGGCGCCAGGCGTCGACGGCTCCGTTTTCGAGTGAGATGCTCTTGTCCGGGACGACCAGGTCCGGGTCGAATTCGAGAATCGTGCCGAGCCCGTCGCAGCTTTTGCAGGCGCCGTAGGGGCTGTTGAAGCTGAACAACCGGGGCGAAAGCTCCTCCAGGCTGGCCTCCGGGTGCTCGGGGCAGGCGAACTTCTCGCTGTAGATCACCTCTTCCCACTTTCCGTCGTTCTCGTCGGCCTTCTGCCCGGCGGGTTCCTGGATGAGCATCAGCAACAGCCCATCGGCGAGCTTCAAGGCGGTCTCCACGGAGTCCGCCAGACGCGCGCGGATTCCTTCCCGGATGATCAGGCGGTCCACCACCGCGGCAATGTCGTGCTTCTTGGTCTTGGCCAGAGCTGGGATGTTCTGGAGGTCATGGATGCTGCCGTCCACGCGGACGCGGACGAAGCCGTCCCGCTGGATGTTGGCGAAGACCTCCTTGTGCTCGCCTTTCTGACCGCGGATCAGCGGCGCGCAGACCTGGATCTTGGTTCCCTCGGGCCGGCCCAGGATCGATTCGACGATTTGGGTGGAGTGCTGACTGGTGATTTCCCGGCCGCAGACCCAGCAATGCGGCTGGCCCACGCGGGCGAAGAGCAGCCGGAAGTAGTCGTAGATCTCGGTCGTCGTGGCCACCGTCGACCGCGGGTTGCTGCTGGCGCTTCGCTGCTCGATGGCGATCGTCGGCGGCAGACCGGAGATGTCGTTCACCGCCGGCTTTTGCATCTGCTCTAAGAACTGCCTGGCGTAGGCGCTGAGCGATTCGACGTATTTCCGGCGGCCCTCGGCGTAGATCGTGTCGAACGCCAGCGAACTCTTGCCTGAGCCGCTGATGCCGGTGATGACGACGAGCTTGTCGCGGGGGATGTCCAGACTGATGTTCTTGAGGTTGTGCTCGGAAGCACCCTCGATGCGAATGACCTTCTCTGTATGATCGACCATATTGTAACGAACCAGATTCTTCGATTTTTATCTTCTTGTGGCGACCGGGCCCCACTTGCGGATGCGCCCCCGCTCTCTCGCGGGTCGGCACAAACCAACTATTGTAGCACACCGGCCGAAAAAGGTAAAATTCCCCCTCGCGAGATTCGTGCGAAGCGGGCAAAACCGCTGTTTCTACGTTTCCGGCAGGCATTTTGTTGCAGATTTGGGCAATTGCATTCGCTTGCCTCGGGTGGTACGATGACATCATTCGCCTGAGTGAGCAAAGCCACAGGAAGAGCATCGGAACCGATCAAGGGAGGTGGACGGGAGTACTGAAAGCTCTTCGGCACAGAGGCTATCGTCTCAGCGAGTTCCATGATATCGGCACTGAATGAATACCGAAGACAATGAAGGCGTTCTTTTTAGCGAGTCTGTAGGAGGCCTGAACTAATGCTCCCTGATTTCGACAATACACAGAAATGGCTGGCTTGGCTCAAGACGAAACGCCTATCCAAGGTATGGGTGATTTCTCCGATTCCGTTGGTTGCTCTGATCCTTTACCTTTGGCACGCTAATTCTGGCCTTAGGGGCGACCTCAACCCAATCAGGGAATTGTATCCTAAACTGGAGTTGAGTGCCGCTGTGGCCAAAGTGATGCACGATTACAACGATTTGCAGCGGGCAGTCAGCCTATTCAAAGAACAGGAACGGCAGCGGGAATATGTTCCGCTTTCACGTGATAGAAGGCGACTATTTGAGGAAGGAGTGAAGAGTCTTTGTCGAAAATACCCCGATGTCGGTTTCCGTGCTCACATTCTCTGTGTTGGCCCCAGTACACAGCAATTTAAGAAAGCATCTGAATTGGTGGCCCTACTCTCAAGCTCAGGTCTTAAGGCCGAGTATTCTAACACCATGTTTAGTGCCAGCCAAAACATT
>CALMMH010001026.1 GCA_937868145.1 uncultured Phycisphaerales bacterium | reverse complement strand
GCTTCCCAAAGGCGCGGCCTCTGAAGACCTCGACGGCGAGCCGTTCATCGTGCCGCTGGCGATCCCACTGGTGGCCGGCCCGGCGGCCATGGCCACGTTGATGCTGCTGATGTCCCACAAGCCGGCCAACTGGCCGCAGTGGCTTGCGGCGTTGTTGCTGGCCTGGGCGGTCTCCGGCGCGATTCTCCTGTCGGCCGAGCGACTCGGCCGCCTGTTGGGCAAGCGAACCCTCATCGCGATCGAGCGGCTGATGGGCCTGATCCTGACCGCGGTGGCGGTCGAGATGTTCATCAACGGCCTCGGCCAGGCGTACCAAAAGATCGTTCACAACCCGTAATGTGCGCGGCATCCTCGATCGCCGGGAGATCCACTTCCGAGCGAAGCATCTTCCATTCGTATCTCGCTTCGGCGCCGGTGGCGAGGTCGCGGTACGTGGGCGCGCAGCCCGAACAGAAGAAGCACTCCGCCGCTCCAATGAACGCAATTGTGACGACCAATCGCCTCCTCATGCCGCCGCCCCCCCACCCGGCGTCCCGGCCGCGTCGGCGATTGCGCGTCAGCCGGCCCGCAGGTTGTCCTGAATCTGCCGAAAAATAACACGGGATTTGTTCTTGTCGCCCAGCATACCGACCCGCATCGTCAGTTCCGTTTTATCCGGGCCGACCGCCTCGAGCTTGATGCTGATATTCTGCCCCTGCGCATCCCGGGCCAGGACCTCGGCCGCCACGCCGTCCTGCTCGGCCATCACGGTCGTCAGACCCAGTTTGCCGACCGACTCCTGCACGGCCTGATACACCCTCTCGATGCCTCGATCCATCATCGCGGTGAGAGTGCCGTACTTGATTCGGGCCTCGATGTCGCCCTCGGGCCCCCGAACCGACGTGCCGCAACCCTGACAAAGCGTCAAGCCACACCCCACAACCACGATCAACACAAGGCTCCTCATCGCCCAATCCTTTCAAGAGAACACCAAGCCCCATCCGGTCGGGAGCAGGCTGCAGCCGGGTCATAGCCGCTCGAGCGACACGATTCGGACCAGCGCACCCCACATGTGGAGCGAGATGCCATTCTTAACAGGCTCAACCTGCAGTCGCAGACGCGCTCCGTCCTTCTGATACTCCTGCGGCAGATTCACCGGGTTGAGTTTGGTCCCGTCATCCGTCACAAACCCGTAGAATCCCCCTTCCAGATCGACGTGCCGGACCGTACCCGCAACGGAGGTCCCCTTGACGAGTTCTTGCGCCCCGCCGGCGGAGGGTTCCCCCAATCGAGCCGGCCCGTCATCCTGGAGGCGATCCTGCATGTCCTTGTGACAAGCTCCGCATGCGGCAAGAAATGCGATACAGCAAACCCCTGCGAATGCGAATACTCTCATGGCACCTGCCTTTCCAACGGCCTGATCGTGTCAGTGTAGCGATTCTACCGGGGTCCGTGACTGCCCCAATCGGTGAATTGCTCATTCGGACCTCGGACAATCCTTATTTGACGGCCTGCCTTTCTCACAGGCCAGGCGATTGGAGACGAGCCCTCGCCCGTTCCAGGCTGCGATCGATCGCAGCGGCACAATCGTCGGCTTGACGACCCAGTTCCCGAGCTTCCAGAGTCTGGTCGGCATCGGACAGCATGGCCGCAGCAGACCTCAACCCTGCGACGCCCCAGAAATCGTCCCAATAGTAGTAGTCGTTGGGCCCCAGATGCTCGGCGCTGAAACCGGCCGGCAGCAGTCCCGCGTGCGGCGTGGCCTTTTCGTCGGGCAGCCGCTTGCGGACGATCCCGCGTGCGGCCTTTGCGACGGGCCGGAACCAGTGCGGCGGCGGAGCCCGTCCCGCGAGTTCGCAGAATCGCCATAGGATCCAGAGGACCTCGCCGTTGGCGTCCCACTCTCCTTCCTGGGAACGGAAGCACCCGCGGGCAGTCTGCCGTGGGAAGAACCGCTCGATGACGTGCGAGGCCCGTCCGGTCAAGCCGACGCACAACATCGCGTGAACGATGAACGCCGCGTCTCGAAACCAAAACCGTTTGTACGTGAACGACCAGGTCGCGGGACCCGCCGCGGATCTCGAAGAGCGCCGCCGCGGTGGCCATGCCCACGTCGCACGCGAGAACCCGTTTTTGTTTGACGTGGAACAGCCGGCCCAGAACGTCGCCGTGAGCGTAGTTCGAGACCGCGAAGAGGTCCGCCGGCTCG
>CALMMH010001025.1 GCA_937868145.1 uncultured Phycisphaerales bacterium | reverse complement strand
GGTACGAGCAGACCGAACTCCCCACGTACGCGCCCGCCAAACCCAAACTCGACGTGCGGATACCGCGATCGGTCTCGCACTCCGTTCTGTGTCACCCGTCCGTCACCTTGTGGTGCAAGACTTCCGGATACCCCGTGTCGGGCAAGGAGAACAAGGAGCGATGTGCGCGTCTCGTAGCGGACACCGCCAGACAGACGGTCCTCGTGCTCAACAAAGGCTTGTTGGGAGAGCCAACCGGCGCGCCGGTCGTCGACGAGCAGGTGAGCCGATGCAGCGTTTGCCACGGACGAGGCAGCGAGCGAAAAGACGTGTCGTCCAGGATGACCTGCGGCAGTTGTCACACATCGTTGAGCGCCAAGCACCCGGGGATACCCGGCACCATGCAGCCGTGATCGGTTGTCGATGCCGGATGCGAGGGTGCCTGTCTCGCGAAATGAACAGGCGACGGCCGATGCCAGACCCGCCGTCGCCCGGCCTTGTTCATATCGCAGGCGTGCGCCATCGCTTGCGCTCCCACGCCGCGTCACAGCGCGACGTCGCTATGCTCTCGATCCCGCATTGCGGCCTTTCACCATCGCGACAGCCGCGAGGACGACGCCCAACGGCGTCCAGATCACGAAACTCGCCAGGATCGGAATGAACAGGATGGGCGTAGTGCGGAACGGCGCGAGCACGAAGCCCAACCCGAGCACGAGTGCGACCGTGATGAGGATCGACTTCCACTCGCGCGGGTCCACAGAGATCGGAGCGTCCGGGCTCGGCGTCTGCCTGCGGTGCAGGTACAAACCCAGAATTGCCAGGCCGTAGAACACCAGCGTTGCGAGCTGGATCGGCCCGGAAGGAAGGCCTTCCGGCCTGAGATAGAAATAGGTCGTTCCATAGAGCAGCAGAAGATAGACGCATGTCACGCAGAATGCAGCGGGTCCCAATGTGACGAAAGACCGCCCGTCCGACGCGTTCAGATAGGGGCGTGACAATCGCAGCAGCACAATCGCCAGCGCGCCCGCAAAGAGCAGATTCAGAGCCAGGTTCAGAATTCCGCCGCAGTTCATGGCCACGATCGGCCCGAAGGAGGCCGCCAGGTAGATCCGCAGAAGGCGAGCGCCTCGGCTCGGGCCGGTGATCGGGGCCAGATCGGGGAACCACCTCCTCAGCGGCGGACACAGGACGCACGCCACAGCCAAGGGCAGGATCAGGGACATCATCGGGTGAAACAGAAAGACCATGCTCATTTCCGAGAACCCATAGGGACCAATGTGTCCGAGAGCGAACTTCCCATCCCCGCCATACCCGAACCAGATGACTTTCGTGATCCACGACTCGTAGAGACCGAACAAGACGCCCCACAAATAGAGGGACCAGAACGAGGTGCGCCCCGTCCAGACAGCCAGGGTGGTGAAGAAGAAAAAGTGGGCGAAATAGAGCCAGTAGGTGACGATCAGAGTCCAGGGATGCCATAGGCCGTTCTGGAGTGATGCCCCGGAGAAGACCTCCGCGCTGACGAGCACGATCAAGCCCAGGAGCAAGCGGGACCAGAGGAGCCGGATACCCTTGTTGCGAATTGGCTCTTCCTTTTCGACCATCGATCACTCTCCGATCTGCTTCAACAATACCGGGGGACAGTCCCCTTCTCTGCCAGCGATCCTCTATTTCGAGGACACCGCTTGGGCCGGGACTCTCAGCGGGTCGCAGGCTGGCGTCGCTCCAGGTGCTTCGTGAAGAACTGCTCCATCTGGTACACGCACCTGCGATTGACGGCCTCCGCGACGTCCATCGCGTGCGGCCAGCCTTCATATCGCTCGTAAACGTGATCGATTCCGAGTTCCTCGAGCTTCGCAGCCAGTGCGTCCGCCTGCGCGACCGGGACCAGGCTGTCGATAGTCCCCTGGAAGATGAGCGTGGGCGGATCGTCCTTCGTCAGATGGCACATGGGCGACGCCTGCTTATAGACCTCGGGCGCCTCTTCATACGTCTTGCCTCCAAGGAAGTCCGTGACGAGGTTCTGCTTTCTCGCGTACTCCGTGGTCAGGTCCGTCGGGCCGTAGAAGTCGACCACCGCGCAGACCCGGCTGCTGACGCCCGGATTTCCGCCGGCGCCTTCCAGCGACGGATCGTCCGAGTACCCGACCATCAAGGCCAGGTGCCCGCCCGCCGAGTTGCCGGAGACCGCGATGCGATTCGGATCGATCTGGTACGCGGCGGCGTTGGCCCGGAGCCAGCGAACCGCGCACTTGACGTCCTCGACCGCGGCGGGGAACGGGGCCTCCTGCGTCAGACGATAGCTTGCGGTGGCGGTGACGAATCCCTTCTCCGCGAACTTGACGCAGTAGAACTTCATGTCGCCGCGCTTGCCGCCCTTCCAGGCGCCGCCGTGGATGAAGAGGATGACCGGCCCCGCTTTCACGCGTCCTTGAGGCATGTAGAGATCCAACAGGAGCGGGTGCGAGCCGCCCCGGCCGTATTCGACGCCCAGCTTCTCCTCGACGTCGGCCGGCACGACGATGTCCTTCGCGTCGATCAGCTTGATCTGGCGAAGTGCGATCGCAGCCATGACCGCCGCCTCATTCGGATAGCCGGGTGGGATCGGCGGCGCCTCCGATGCCCCCACGGTCGAAGCGAAGCCCATCACCCACAGAATCCCCGCCGTTAATAAGGTCTTTTCAGCCATTCCACGACCTCCCATCCACAAACCACGTCCATCGATCCGACACCTCCTCCGTGAACCCGTTTGACTTTGATACGCTCCAGCAGCACCCAAGGTTACAGCGTGGGTGGTCGATTGGCAACGGAGCCGGCGAAATCCTCTTCGAAACGACTCACTCCTGCGCGCGGAGCCGTCGTCGGAGACGGCATCTGAGATCATCTCGCACGCGCGCGGATCTCATGGAGTTCGAATCCCTGATGGGGACCTTGGTTGTGTGTGCCGATGATGCGTATGGTGGTCACGGCGGAGACTTGGGGCAACCCGGCCAAATCATAGCCCCAAATCGTCCGACCCGACTCATCTTGCTGTTCGGTGGGATTGGGTAGCGGCGCACCCTGGTTTCCAGCGACGAGCACTTCAATCGTGGGAGCGGGGGCCGACCAGCCGGCGACGATGATGTCCGCGCCTGGGCCATCCACAATGCGACGCTGGAATCGCACCTCAATGCCACGGCCGGCGGGGACGATCACGATGCGTAAGTCCCCCCTGGCCTTGCCCAGGAGCAACTCCTCGAGATCGGCGCCGGGTTGGGCCGGCCCGGCGGAGGAACGATCCGCCCAGAGGAAACCGCTGTTGTCTGATTTGGCGGCGTCATTCGATCTGACAATGGATTTGCCGATCTCGACAGGTCGTGCGAAATTGGGATTGCGCAGGAGATCGAGTAGGGTCGTATCGACAGTTTCGACGCGTTGCGGCACGGCCGTAGGCGTATTCCGATGGGAGGCAAAGGCGCCCAAGCCGACCATTCCTCCAACAATGCAGACGGCTGCTGCGACTAGGACCGCCATGCCGGCTTTCGTGGTGGCCATGCCCAGGACAAAGGTGCTTACTCCGACTTTTAGAGTCGCCGCCTCAACCAGGGTGGCCGCTGCAGCGGTCCTGGACGGGCCCGACGTAAGAGCCGCGAAAAGCGCCAAGGCCGGCAGAAGCTGAGCCTTCTTCCTGAAGCCCCTGACCGCGAGTTGTTGCCGCAAGGACCGTTTGGCCCGGAAGAACAGCAGGCGCGCCTGCAACCCCGTCCCTCCGGTGGTCACGGCGATTTCCGCATAGGACAGTTCTTGAAAGCATCGCAGAGTCAGGACGTTGCGGTATCGCAGCGTAATGGAGTCCATGGCCCCGTAGATGGCGGCAGCCAGTTCCTTGGGAGCGCAGATCTTCGCTCCTTTCTCCATTCCCTCCGCCTCGGTGATCTTCTTCGAGATGGCACTGACCTGGTCCGTTTCACCCTTCGTCAGGGGGCGATAGGGGCTGTTGCAGCCGGCCACTAGAAATATCGCGAGGAGAATCGACACGAGAAGTATGAGATGACGGTTCCTCATTTCGCACCTCCCTTGGTCATCTCCAGCGCTTTGGCGGAATAGTCTGTTGATTGCTTCGTGAAGATTTTGGCCTGCTTATTATCACCTTCTTTCGCCTGCCGT
>CALMMH010001024.1 GCA_937868145.1 uncultured Phycisphaerales bacterium | reverse complement strand
GCTTGAGGGCCTTGTCGGCGCACTTGTCCCGCCAGAAATCGGTCTTGCCCAGGTGGAACGTCATGCACTCAGGCGTTCCCGAGAGCGTGACCATGAGGTTGCCGTTGCCCATGACCGGGAAAGCGTCCATGGTGGCGTAGCTCGACACCGCGCCGGCCAGCTTCGGCTCCGCGTTGGTCGTCACGCAGCGGTCCAGGATCATCTTCACCTCGTCCTGATCCGCGCCCGGAGCCACCGAGACCAGCAGGGAAAGGAGGGCGAGGATGCAGCGGATGTCTCTCATGTCATACTCCTGTCGTAACGAGCTTAGCCAAGGAACAAGGCGACGCGAACCATGCAGTGGGGCCTGACCCTACCCTGGGAACGTTTCTGTCCGCCATAGATGGCTACACGCAGACTGCGTGCACCTTCTATATGTATTCCGGGAGGTTCATTTGTCAAGAAACTTGTGGCCATTCGCCACTTCGGGTCGCATAAATAGACCAAAATCAGTACTGATGCGGACTTTCGGACCTCTCGAATCGATCGGAACACCCGTGTCCCGACAGAACCGCAAGAACGGACCCGCACCCTCCACTTCACGGCCGATATCTTCCTTTTCGTGGGAAACCCGTGTACAATCGGGATTGAGGCAACCCGAGGCCGGGAAGAGAAAGTGAACGTCCGAAGTGGGAGACCATCCATGCAGGACCGAAGAGGATTCATGAAGACGGCGTGCACCCTGGCGGCCTGTTCCTGCTGCCCCGCCGCGACATTGCTGGCGCAGGAGCCGGCGGCAGCCCAAGCCCAGGAGACGCCGGTCGACGTGGGCGAGCTCCAGTGGAAGCTGGCCGCCGCGGAGCGACGGTTCGCGTACCTGCTGGAGACCCTGGACGACCAACTGGGCAAGAAGGCCCGGATCAAGATCATGGAGGCGGTGGGCCGGCGATGCGCGAGCCATTACATTGAGTTGGCCGATAAGTTCAAAGGCAACCTCAAGGGCTATCTCGACGAGATCCAGAAGCAGTGGGTCGCCAAGGTGGAATGGTCCGAGGACGGCCGGACCTTCCGCGTCTTCGACAAGAGCCCCACCTGCACCTGCCCCCTCGTAGGTTCCGGCAAGACCTCGTCAACGATGTGCCACTGCTCGGCCGGCTGGCAGAAGGCCACCTACGAGCGCATCACCGGCGCTCCCGTCGAAGCCATGGTCGAGCAATCCGTCCTACAAGGCGACCCTCAATGCGTCTATCGAATCCAACTGAGCAAATCCGCCGCCAAGCCGGAGGACAAGAGCTGACGCACTGAGGACGGTGGTACAGTAAGTTCCTTTGAGCAAAGGATATATGGCGATGCTCTTGAGAAGACGAATCTTCCTGACCATATTCCCTGTGGCGGCGTTCATCGCCGTCGGGCTCTTGGTTTGGTGTCTGTGTAGACCACCGGCGCTGTACCGGGTCACCATTCTGCCCACACGGGGTGGACTGAATACATTCGCCGAGAAGTTGAATGACCACGGGCAAGTCATGGGTGTGGTGTATGAGGATGGTCACCCGCGTCCTTTTCTCTGGGATCACATCCATGGCATACAGGGCCTTGGACTCGCCGGTGAGTGCCCCATGGGGCTGATGGTCAACAACGCCCAGGAAGTCGGCGGAACGACGCCAACAGACCCCAACAGCGCCAAGAGCAAGAGAGCATTCCTGTGGGAGTCCGCCCAAGGCAGGACAATGCTCGGTACGCTTGGGGGTAAAATGAGTTTAGCGATCGCGATGAATAACCGTGGGCAGATCGTTGGGATTTCCGACACTGCGGATGGTTGCCCGCATGCCTTCCTTTGGGATAGAGAAACCGGGATGCAAGAATTGACTGCTCCTGACGGGAGTCGCTGCCAGCCCGTGAGCATCAACGACGCCGGGCAGATTCTCGTGATGTCGCTCAAGCCGACGGTAGTCTCGCCCCACCCTTGGTTCCTTCTTGACCCGAATGGGGCAGAACCGCTCCATCCAATCCCCGCTGACACGCAACCACTCAGCATAAATGCCAGTTCCTGCGTAGCCGCCATTGAGAAACCGGGTAGTCCCACGTCCTATCTGCTTCTCCGAGACGAACACGCCATCTGGAAACGCGTGTTCCATATGCATGATCAGCTCCTCCCTGCGCGACCACTGAATGACAGGAACCAGATCGCCTACACCGAACATGTCTACAGCCGGTGGGAATCTCTACGCAACCGGTTGCCACGGTGGCTGGTCCGTCCGCGTCAGCCATCTTATCGTGCGACAGAGTCTTATCTCTGGGACCCGGCTCACGGGCGAATCCCTCTGAATCGATACCTGCGAGGCATAACGCATTTTCACGTCGTGGACCTGAACAACAATGGCTGCATCGTCGGAACGGGCCAGACGAAAGATGGCACCTCGTGCTCGGTCCTGCTGGAGCCGATCCCTGAACGTTGGGGCGAGTGATCCCTGCATCGCTTCCGTTTGCCCCCGTACGCGCCCCGACGTCGCAAGCTGGTTAGTTTCTTGCGTAAAGTGGCGTTTCTCTGGTCTAATGGCCGCCGGTATGATACGCAAAATCCCTCGGCCAACCGCATGTAGGAGAATGCTATGAACCGGATCGTGCTGCGTAGTTGCGTCATCGTCCTCCTGAGCATCGTCGCCTGCTCGATGAGTCTGGGTCAGGACAACACCATCCAACTGACCGTCCGCGCGGACAAGCCGGGCGCGAAGATCAGTCCCACGATGTATGGCATCTTTTTCGAGGACATCAACTTCGGCGCCGACGGCGGGCTCTACGCCGAGCTGGTCAAGAACCGCTCGTTCGAGTTCCCCGAGCCGATGATGGCTTGGAGCGAAGTCAAGCAGGAAGCCGCTGCGGGCTCGTTGGAAACGCTGGACCAGGACCCGGTCAACGCCACCGGCCCGCACTACGTCCGCATCAAGGCGGAAGCCGCGGGCTACGGCCTCGTGACCTCACCGATGGCCGGGGCCGGTTCCAGCGTTCCTGGCACGCCCCCTCCGGCGGGCTTTGGCTGACCCTGGTGATGGCCAACACTCTGCGGCCCGAGAGCATGCGCCTCTATCCCTTTGCCGCCGGCAGGGCCTGTTGCGAGGCGGTGCGCAGTTACGGCATCGATGCGCATCTTAAGTGGGTCAATGACGTGCATGTGGCAGGGCGAAAGATCTGCGGAGTACTCTGCGAATCCTTTACCA
>CALMMH010001023.1 GCA_937868145.1 uncultured Phycisphaerales bacterium | reverse complement strand
CGGCGAAGAGATCGGCGTCGTTCGGCGGCAGCTTGGCCTGCCAGTGGGCCGCGGTTTCGTCGCCGTTGAGGCAGCGGCCGGGACGCCAGCGACCATCCTCATATCGTCCCTCCCAGACCTGGAGAATGCCTGCATGCCGCGGCCCGGGCCCGAGAGGCGAGAAGTTGACGGAGAACCAGTTGCCCGCGATGAGAAACTCGTCCGGTGCAAGCTCGAGGATCAGGCCGTAGGACATGTCGGTCTGGTCTTTGGCGTTTCTGTTGTAGCGGACGTTGGCCCGGTAGCCGGGCAGGTCGATGGTCGTTCCTTCCTCCTTCGTATCCTGCTGGAGGACGCCGGCCATGCGGTCGGTGCCGTGTCGCTCGACGATCAGCGGCATCAACTGGTGAAGAACGTCGTAGCTGGCGATCAGCGGATGATTGGGCTCCACGCTCTCGATCCCGAACGGAGCAAAGCAGATCGCGTCGTATTCGGCGACCGCCCAGAAGACGTTGCGGGCCGCCTCGGGTCCTCGCCGGGCTTCGGGAATCATCAGCGGATTGCCCGAACGAATGTAGCTGGAGCAAACGGCTTTGAAGTCCGGCAGGTAGATGTCCGGGGCCAGAAGGTCCACCTCGGGCGCCGCCGCTCGCCAGATGTCCATCACGCGCGAGACCGGGCCGCCGCTGGGGTAATCGCCTGGCTTCTGCTGGTCGTTCTGCACCAACCAGGCGTTGGCGTACATCGGCAGCGGGTACTCCGCCTTGCCCGCGCGCACGACCTCGCGGACGTAGGAGGCCATATGCCAGGCCATGAAGATCTCGTCGGTCCAGGGACTGTCGCCGAAGACTTCGGTCCAGGTCCCGGACTCCTTGAAGCCGGTCGATTCCCAGAGCAACCTGACCTCAGGCAGCAAGGCGTCTTTGTGGGCCGCCAGGTAGTCCATGAGTTGCCGGGGGACCGACGCCAGGAACGCGTCATTCGCCGCCGGGCTGTGGTCGCGGGACTCCGGCATGATCCCGATCTCGTTCTCGACCTGGATCATGAGCACGGTGTCGCGATCGGAGTCGACCCGGCGAAGATGCCGCATCAGGGCCGCGAACGCGCGGCCGTCCGCCTGGCGAGACTCGTCCGCCAACGGCGACAGGACGTCCTTGTTGTTGCCGTCGACGCCCTGGACTCGCGGGAACCGCTCGAGGTCCTTCTTCACCCAAGTGGGGATGTAGCTCGAGACGCCGTTCTTCCAACTCCCGAACCAGAGCAGCACGAGCTTGAGATCGTGGGCCCTGGCGGCTTTGACCAGGCCGTCGACCACGGCGAAGTCGAATCGGCCCTCCTGCGGCTCGACCAACTCCCAGGAGACCGTCGCCAAAACGGTGTTGAGCTTCATTGCAGAGAGCTTGTCCCAGATCGGCTCCATGTACTCGAGGCTCGACGCGCTGGAGTTGTGCAGTTCGCCCGCGAGCATCACGAAGGGCTTGCCATCGACGAGGAGCTGGGTCGCGGGACCGTTCGTCTCCAGACGAGGGATCTCCGCTCCGGTCCCGGCGGGCGACAAGAGGATGGAGGTTGCGACGCAAAGGAGGATCGGCACAAGGCGAACGCGCATACAGAACTCCCCAAACGATGGTTTCCGTGTTCCACATCGACGACAAACCCTATTATGCATGGGACCGGACGGTCGGCAAGAGCAAACCTGAGTCCCACTGGAAGCGGAAACCTAGCATTCGACGGGCGAAATCGGGTATGATGGTGAAAAGGCGGGGTATGCATCGCATGCCCGTCGCAACGCAGATGTTTGACAGTGGAGGATTCTCACGATGATGTGGCGTATGGATAAAAAAAGCGTAGTGCTGGGCGCGGTGCTGGGAGCGGGGTTGTGCGTGCTGATTGGCGCGGCCAGGAATGAATTGGCCGGGCCGGTCGGCCGGTTCCAGGTCTGCTGCTCGGAGAACGGCGCCTATCTCGTCGATACGATCACCGGCCAGGTCTGGCTCAACAGCGAGCGGAGTTTCCGGGGACCGAAGTTGAAGACGGAGGCCGCTGCCGAGCAGCCTGCGGTCGAGAGCCCGACTCCGACCCGCCCCTCTGCGGCCAGAACGCCCACGGTTGAAGCGCCCAGGACGCCTGCCGTCGAGATGCCGAGAAGCGAAACCCGTCCGGCTCCGCGTCTGGCCGGTTTCGTCGGTAAATGGATTCTGAACCACCCGACCCAGGGCCAGTTCGGCATCGAGATCCAGCCCGATGGGCGAGCCATTCTGGCCCTGGCCAATCAGAAATCCGAGGGCAAATGGCAAGTCGAGGGCAATCAAATCACGATCACCACCGATCGCGAATCCGTGACGGCTCAGCTTGACAATCAGGACCGGCTCCTGGTCAAACAAGGCGAGGGCGAGCCGATCGCGTTCCAGCGGTCCGAATGAGGGTCGGTGCGTCGATGTGAGGGAGGTCAAAGCGATGGCGAACGAGAATGTCGAAACGAAAGAGACCGAGGACGAGGGACCGCCGACGCCGCTGTGCCTGCGGTGCCTGAAGCCCGTGGATCCGCGAGCCTACTGCTGCCCCCACTGCGGCAACGGGGTCGGGCAGTTGACGC
>CALMMH010001022.1 GCA_937868145.1 uncultured Phycisphaerales bacterium | reverse complement strand
GTGGGTCCACGAGGGCGGCGGCACGCTCCTGTTGATCGGCATCGGCGTCCACATCGTCCTCAACTGGAGTTGGGTCCGCGCCAGCCTGTTGGCCCGCCGGCGAGCATAGCCCACTGCGACAGTCTCTATCTATCCCAGATACGCGATGTTGAGGTTCTTCGCCGCGGCGACTTCGTCCGGCCTGGAGATCGGGGCGTTAATCGGGGCCGCCTTGAGTTTCTCCGGGTCCTTTTCGGCCAGATCCGCGAGCTCGATCATCGCGTCGATGAAGGCGTCGAGCGTTTCTTTGCTCTCGGTCTCCGTCGGCTCGATCATCATCGCCTCTTTCACAATCGTCGGAAAGTAAACCGTCGGCGGGTGGAAGCCCCTGTCGATCAGGGCCTTGGCGATGTCCAGGGCGTGGACGCCGTTGGCCGCCATTTCATCGGTTGTCGAGAAAACACACTCGTGCTTGCAGATCCGGTCGACCGCGGGTTTGTAGTACTTTCGCAGCCTGGCGCGGACGTAGTTGGCGTTCAGGACCGCGGTCTCCGCGACGTGACGAAGGCCTTCGCCGCCCAGCATCAACGTGTAGACATAGGCTCGCAGGACGATGCCGAAGTTTCCGTAAAACGGCGCGATGTAGCCGATGGACTTCGGACGATTGTATTCCAAGGCGTAGGTGCCGTCGTCGCGTTTGACCACGACCGAGATCGGCAGGAACGGCAGCAGCTTTTCCTTCACACCGACAGGGCCGGCGCCGGGACCGCCGCCGCCGTGGGGGGTCGCGAACGTCTTGTGCAGGTTCAGGTGCACGATGTCGAAGCCGAAATCGCCCGGACGGGCCTTGCCGACGATGGCGTTGAGGTTCGCGCCGTCGTAGTAGGCCAGCCCGTCCACGCTGTGGATCAGGTCGCAGATCTCGTGAATCCGCGAATTGAACAGGCCCAACGTGTTGGGGCTCGTCAGCATGATGCCCGCGACCTGGTCGTTCAGCTCCCGCTTGAGGGCGTCCATGTCCATGACGCCTTTCTCCGTGCTCGGGATCGTCACCACGCGATAGCCCGCAATCGCGGCGCTGGCGGGGTTCGTGCCGTGGGCGCTGTCGGGAGCGAGAACGACGGTTTTCTTGTTGCCCTTGTCGCGATGGTAGGCGGCCATGATCATCATGCCGGTCAGTTCGCCGTGCGCGCCGGCCATCGGCTGCATCGTGAAGCCCGCCATGCCGGTGATTTCACGGAGCAGCAGATCCATCTCATACAGGACCGCCAACGCTCCCTGGGTGAGCATGCCGCCGCGGCGCAACTGCGGCAGCAGCGGGTGCAGATGCGCGAAACCCGGGTACGCCGCGATCCGCTCGCACACCTTCGGATTGTATTTCATCGTGCACGAGCCGAGCGGATAAAAGTTCGTGTCGACGCCGTAGTTCCGGCGGGACAGTTCCGTGAAGTGACGGACCACGTCCATCTCGCTCAGTTCCGGCATCGCCGCCGGCTTCTCGCGCAGCAGGCTCTCGCGAATATTGATCGTTCCAGGCACATCGCTCGGCCCCGGCAAAACCCCGGTCCGACCGGTAACGCTTTTTTCAAACACCAGCTTCATAGCACACTCTCAATCGTCGCGACTCTCACCGTAGCATGGGCGTCTCGCCCATGTCTTCTCTTCAAGACCACGGGCAGGATGCCCGTGCTACGATTACAGCACGCTCTCCAATGCCTCGGCCAACATGCCGATTTGCTGCTTCGTTCTCTTCTCGGTGA
>CALMMH010001021.1 GCA_937868145.1 uncultured Phycisphaerales bacterium | reverse complement strand
TCCATATTCATTAGGGGTATACTTATGAGACGCATGCTTCTCGGACTGGCTCTGATCGTGGCGGTTGTCGCCGGTCTGGGCTTTTACATGGGGTGGTTCCATTTCTCATCGAGTAGTGACAACAATAGTGCGCACGTCACGATGTCGCTGGACAAAGAACAAGTCCAGAAGGACACAGACAAAGCGGTGGACAAGGTGCAAGACCTGGGACAACAAGCGAAGGACGAAGTCGCACCGACGACCCAGAAAGCTCAGGAATAGGACGCCCTTGTCCGGGGGCACCTTTGACATCATTGCCATTTGGCAAAACGCCCGAAGTGGCAGACAAAGGGGCAAGAACATGAAACACAATTCCTTGAGACAATTGGGAACGCTCGGGCAGTCCGTCTGGCTGGATTACATCCGGCGCGATCTGATCGCCGGCGGCGAACTCCGGCGTTTGATCGAGGAAGACGGACTGCGGGGGATGACCTCGAATCCCGCCATCTTCGAGAAGGCGATCGCGGGAAGCCAGGACTACGACGAGGATATTCGCGCCATGGCCCTTGAGGGAAAAGACGCCCAGGGCATCTACGAAGCGCTCAGCCAACGCGACGTACAGAGCGCCGCCGACGAGTTCCGGCCTCTATACGACAGGACAGACGGCCAGGATGGATATGTCAGCCTGGAGGTCAATCCGCACCTGGCGCACGACACCTACGGTACGATACAGGAAGCTCGCCGGTTGTGGGCCGCGCTGGACCGGCCCAACGTCTTGATCAAGGTTCCCGCAACCGCCGAAGGGCTGCCGGCCATCCGACAACTGATCGGCGAAGGAATTAGCGTGAACGTGACCCTGCTCTTTGGATTGCCTCGTTATCGGCAAGTGGCGGAAGCGTACATCGCCGGCATCGAAGCACGCGCGACCCAGGGCAAGCCCGTGAAGCACGTAGCCTCGGTGGCCAGCTTCTTTGTAAGCCGCATCGATGCGATGGTGGATCCGCTGCTGGAAAGACTCATTGCACGAGGCGGCAGGGAGGGAGACCCTGCGAACACGGTGCGCGGGCAAACTGCCGTCGCCAGCGCGAAGATGGCCTATCAGATCCACAAGGAGATCTTCGCCGGCGACCGGTTCGCGAAGCTGGCGGCTCAGGGCGCTCGGACCCAACGGCTGCTCTGGGCCAGCACCGGCGTCAAGAACCCCGACTACAGTGACGTGAAATACGTCGAGGCCCTCATCGGGCCGGATACCGTCACCACGGTTCCGTTGAAGACCCTTGACGCCTACCGCAACCATGGAGAGCCGAAAGCCCGGCTCGAACAAGATGTCGCGGAAGCCCACCGGGTGGTTAGGCGACTGGCGGAACTCGGGATCATCATCGGCAAGGTGACTGAGCAACTCGAAGTCGAAGGAGTCGAGAACTTCAACAAGCCGTTCGACAAGCTGATGGAGACCTTGGCGCAACGGTGTCGCGCTCCCACTGAAACGCGTGTAACTCCTGTGGCAGCGATGATCGGCACAACAAGGTGAACCAAAATGCAGATCTCAGCCAACCACCTGACGCGATACAAAGACATTGCCCTGCTTCTAACGAAAAGGCGGAGAATTTCAACCAGACCGAATTCCGCCGCGGCATCGACCAGATCATGGCCTCACAGCAGAATCAAAGCCTGCGACAGTCGAATGTGGGGAAATCCCTATTGGAAGTGAGCAGGAACGCCGCCGACAATGGTCTTTTCGTTCCGAGTGAGTTGACGCTGCTGGGCAAAACCCTGCTGCAACTGGACGAAGTCGGGAAGATTCTCGACCCTGCGTTTGATGCAAGTGCGTCCATCCGCCGCAATGTGGGCGAATTGATGTTGCATCGCATGGGCAAACACGCCACACAGGGCAGCCTCTTCAATTCGCTGCTGGAAATGAAGGAATTCGTCGGTGGATTGCCGTCCCGGCTGGACCGCATTATGGATGCGATCATCAACCAGGAATTGCAGGTCACAGTCAAATCCGTGGACACACACAACGCGGTAGGCGGCATCCAGAAAATCGCTAATCGCATCACGGCGGGCATCCTCCTGGCCTCCCTGATCCTGGGAGCGTCCCAGTTGATGCGGGTCCAAACCAGCTTTCGAATATTTGGTTATCCCGGCCTGGCCATTCTCTGCTTTCTATCCGCGGCGCCGGGAGGGTTCTGGCTGGTGATGAGCATTTTCGTTCAAGACCACAAAGGCAGACAGAAGTGAACCAGCCGCCAATGAACTCCAAGAAGAACAGAGACAGTCGAACGGAATGCTGCGAGGCGTCGGCCATCGATCCCGCCTCAGTCGCCGATCCTGCGTCGGCCGGCCCGGCCACACTGCAGAAGGAGTTGGCCGCACAGAAGGACGTTTACCTGCGCCTCGCCGCCGACTTTGAGAATTTCCAAAAGCGGACGCGGCGCGATTCCGCCCAACAAGCCGCGGCGGAAAAGGAAGCGTTCATTCGCGACTTGCTGCCCATTCTCGACAATCTCGAACGCGCCTTGGCTTCCGAGGAATCCACTTCCTCCGAGTCCTTGCATCAAGGTGTGACAATGGTGCTGCAACAGATGGGCCAGTTGCTCGGCCGCCACGGCATCGAGGCCGTCGAGGACGTGGGGTACCCCTTCGATCCCCATCGGCACGAGGCTGTCTCCGTGCGGTACGACCCAACCCAGCCCGATCGGACCATTCTCGAAGTGACTCAGCGTGGCTACTGCCGCGGCGATACGGTCTTTCGTCCGGCTCAGGTGGTTGTGAACGATCTGAGCCATCCCCCGGGAGTTCGTCATGCCCGTTGAGTTCAAGGACTACTACGAAGTCCTCGGCGTCGCGAAGAACGGCACCGACGAAGAGCTGAAG
>CALMMH010001020.1 GCA_937868145.1 uncultured Phycisphaerales bacterium | reverse complement strand
TTACTGATAACCCGGGCGGCCCTCGCTAATGGGCGGCGCTAACGGGGACAGTCATCTATTTCTTCCCGCCGCTATCCTGTTTCGCTCGACGCTTGAGCCGGTGACACCGATTGCTGACAACCGCCTCGCAACATGCCCATCGGGCAACAGCCCGTCCGGATGTGACGCCATTCCCCATCCCTCTCAACTGTAGGTCCAGTAAATATACAACTGTTGACTATCCACGTCATAGTATATGGTGTATCTCTCAGCATCACCCGGAACGTAGTGGTAATACCAGCCATGGCGGATATCATAGACACTTCTAAACCAGGGCTCACAGCGGATGCCGATATGCTCGGCAATGCAGTATAACCTGGGGTTGCTGATAGACGCCGAAGCGCTGGCAAGCGGATGAGTTGCCAGTATCCGATACTGGTCGCCTTCGATCACGAACTCGATATAACAACTGGCGCCAGTCTTATGAAGATAGTCCAACGCTTGGTCTGCGGATGCAGTGAACTTGACGTTCATGTACTTCGAAAAGCTCCCTCCAGTCCGATAATGCACGTCAGTAGCGTCACTAGGTAACACCGGCAACCCACGAGTCGACAGAGCATTGTTGGCCCTTCGAATTGTTTCCGCAGGCGAGACTTGGGGATTTGAGCGATTGCATGATAGCAACACCGCACACAGCGAGCAGCAGACGATCATCGCAAAGATTGTAGACCTCAGTTGTTCCATATCGCAACCTCAACAAACCTGCGAAGGATAACGGGGACTCGTCCGACATGCCGGGACCGCCAACCACTTCGTCGCCACTTGGTCGAGTATCACGAGACGGATCGAGGGAAGCAAGAAGAAAGCGGGAGGCCCGCTTTCACAAAATCCGAAATCCGAAGTTCGAAATTCGAAACAAGCACGAATGATCAAAACGCTGCTGCTTAGGTCACGATTCGGATTCGTCGGAGCCGACCGCCAGCAGCTTTGCCTGCACGGATTCCAGGATCGTGTCGCGGAGGAACGAACTGGCCTGGAGGATCTCGATGCCGATCAACTCTCCTTTGTCGTTCAGCTCTGCCGTCACATTGGGGCTTAGCTCCACGCTCTGTGCCTCGGGGCCTTCCTTGACGACCAGATGCAGAATATCCTCTTTCTCAAAGTACACCAAATGGGGCTTACTCATAAACGAATCTCCCGGTCTGAACGCGGAACGCGATCTGTCGGCGCGTGGTCGCGTGGACCGTTATGGGGGTTATCACTTCGTTGCCTGTCTCATAGGGGACCAACACCAGCGTCTTTCCGCAATGACCGACGGCGATCCGACGATCCGTTGCCGTATCCACGTACCTCTCCGTGGAATGCTTCACGATCTCGTCGAGGTCGAATCCTCGCCGTGCCGCTCTGTACCTGAAATAGTCAGTCCAGGTAACCTCCATCGCGTTTCTATTCCTCCTACGCACATCTTTGGATCATAGCATCATCGTCAGTCTAAGCGGCTCGCGGGGGCCTGTCAATTACAGTATCATTCCGCCCGGAGAACGGGATAGGCACGAAGACGGAAACTCGAAATCCAAACGGATCTCTCCGGCGGGCGGCAGCGTTTCGGTCATTTGGGCTTTGTGCTTCGAGTTTGTTGACGTTCCCGCTCTCGCGGGGTCGGATTTCGGATCTCTTGCTTCGTGCTTCCGCGGCCGCGGGCCTAGGGTTCGGTCTTGTCCTTCTCCAGTTCGGCGTGGCTCTTGGCGGCGTCGGGGTCCCACTCGGCGAAGTCACAGGACGATTCGGAAGTCCGTGTATCGGGGGCTGAAGGCGGCGGGCTCGATTTGGGTGTCGCGAACGTGGCCGGCGAACTCGCTCTGGATGTCCGCGATGCAGTTGTCGATCTCAGAGGGTTCGCCTTGGATGAACATTTCAACCGTCCCGTCGGGCACGTTTCGCACGAACCCGGTCACTTCATAATGACCGGCGATCTGGCGGGTGGTGTAGCGGAATCCTACGCCCTGGACCCGTCCGCGAAAGATGACATGTCGTGCCGTCTGATCCATCGGTTGCCTTGTGTCCGGTCCCGGCCGTCGGTATTCGGATTGACGATTCTCCGCCGGCGATTTACTATCTGTCTTTCAATGGGCGCCTCGAATTGGGCGGAGGCGACGAAACACTGAATGAATTATAGATCGCGCGCGATCGATCGCAAATCATAAACTGGAGTCGTGTCCACGGAATGGAGTGGGATCGGGACCTGAATCGGGAGAAGTCCGGAGACCGAGGACGGAGGACGGAGGACGGAGGACAGAACGCATCCGTCCTTCGTCCTCTGCCCTCTGTTCTCCATTGGTTTTGTCGGCTCCTGCAGTCGCCGTATCTGGCGCCGATTCTGGCTCTGACCGCGATTGTCGTTTCGCTCCCGGCCCTTGACGACGGCTATCTCAACGACGATTTCATGCATCGTTCGATTTTAGCCGGACCCTCCGACGGTGTGACGCGACTGGCCGAAAGAGGTCTGGCGTCCCAGCAGTCGGGGCAGCTGGGGTACGCCTTGTCGCATACGTTCGTCGCTGTGCATCCCCAGGAGAATCTCCAGCCCCTGAGAGACTACGGGGCCTTGCCCTGGTGGACGTACGACGGTTTTCGCGTGTCTTTCTGGCGACCGGTGGCCTCCTTCACGCAATGGCTGGATTACCGGCTCTTTCCCCAGTCGTCCGTCATGATGCACCTTCACAGCCTTCTGTGGTTCGGCGTCGCCATGCTGGGCATCGCTTTCCTGTATCGGCGGATAGCCTCCGTCGGGCTTGAGGATCCGCCGGACCATTCCGCCCCCGGCGGTTCTGTGTGGATAGGCGGACTGGCGGCCCTGATGTACCTGTTCGACGACAA
>CALMMH010001019.1 GCA_937868145.1 uncultured Phycisphaerales bacterium | reverse complement strand
CGCCTACGCGAAGCTCGACGGTTCGATGGAAAAGACCGGCAAGGCGATGGAGCTCATGGCCCAGTTCTGCCGGGACAACCGCAAGGTGAGCTGAAGGTGCGTGAAGCGTATCTCGTGAAGTGTGAAGCGTCAGAGACTGCCTGTCGCTTCACGCTGTCGCAAGAGCCGTTCAGCGAGCGGAACGCGAGGCCAGCTTCTCGGACAGATCCAGAACGTGCAGCTCTTGGCCAGCCAGAACCACACGATTGTTCGGCAGCGAGACGATCTCGCTGAAGCCATACTCGGCGGCATAGTGGCCGATGCGCTTGGTCCGATTCGAGCTTGTGATGTCGTACACGGTGACGCCGGTGCCGCTCAACTGATACACGAAGGGCGCCGAATAATGGAAGCTGCCGAACCAGGATCCGAGGAATCGCTCGATGGTTGAAGCTCTGCGATGGGAGATCGAGTGCAGGGACACGGCGTCGTCCTGCGTCTGCTGAGTCTCGAACAAGTCCAACTGCATGCCGAGGCCGTCTCGATTGACGACGGACCCCAAGACTCGGTCATCCCCTGCCGGGGTCCAGAGGTCCGGGATCAGTTCATGCGTAATCTCCAAGCGGGTCGGGTCGTCTGCGTCGAGGATAGGGATCAATCCGATCTGATATTGCTCGGAAGACGCGCGAGACGGCATGCCGGTCCTCTCGGGCAGGTCCTTGCTGTCGATCAGCGATGGCGCCCTGGGATCAGCGAGGGAGAACGTAAGCAGTTGCGCCTTCGAATGCTGCGTACAATAAACGTAGAGACGCTGCCGATGAACGCAGGCGGCCGGCCAAACGTCTCCTGTACCCAGGAACGGGTTCAGCGGGACGCGGTGCACAATCGGATCGCTCTGTCCTGCATCAAGGGCGATTGTGCACAAGGTCCTGGTTCGTTCTGTGATGGGTCTATTCTGACACACAGTCTGGGTGAGGATTACGTAGGCCAGAGAGGGTGTCTCGGTGGGCCACAGGAGGTAGCCGGCATTGTAGTCGAAGTCCTGTTTCTGTCCCGGATCGGCGAACCAGATGGGATCGTCCACAACGGAGGCACGCTCGCCGACATGCACGCGGACAAGGCCGTACTTGCGTCCGCTGGAACTTCCGCGTTCCGGGCCGCTGGACAGCAGGACCAGCACATCATTGCCGTCGGCCTTCATTGAACGGACCCATTGGTCGGTAGGCAGGGGGATAATCTGCCGAGCGGACAGATTCGTGCCCAGCGGAAACGCCATGCCCGCCGCGAGGACCAGGAGAATGACAACGACCGACCACCCGAGCGTTCGGCCGCCGAGCTCGATCTGGACGTTGTGTTTCAGCAGGATGCCGGCGAGGCACAACAAAGCGATGCTCATCGCCGTCATGGCTGCCGCGAACGGGATGAGCGTGTGAGTATCCAGAGAGTATTCGACCATGCTCCGTGCGGTTTCCACACTCAGCCAGTTCAGCGGCGCGACGACCAGCGGTATGAGGAAGATCATCGCCTTGACGGAAACCGCCAGGATCGCGGCATGGAGCATCTTTCGGACGCACTGGCCCAGCACAAACGACTCGCTGTAGATCAGCATGAGGATGAAACTGTACACCAGGAGCGTGGTGGCATCTTCTGTTATGTCCTCAAGACTCTCAGTCCGGAGTTTTCCCCACATCTGGATCAGAATGGGTATCCAACAGACCAGTCCGATGATCGCTAGTCCCGTGAGGTACTTGCTGACGAGCCACCGGTAGAGGTTGACGGGCCGGGAACGCCAGAACCCCTCAATCGCTCCCTGCTCTCGCCCCATGGCGCACACACCGACGATCACGGCCAGGATGGGGCCGCCCAGAAGAATCACTCCCAGGGCCTCGTCAGTGTTG
>CALMMH010001018.1 GCA_937868145.1 uncultured Phycisphaerales bacterium | reverse complement strand
TCACGCAGGTGCCCAGGCTGACCAGCACGATGGCGCCAGGAGCCGGGATCGTAGTCTGGGTGATAAGCAGGTCAGCGACGAGCAGACCGTTCGGGTTGAGCTGCCCCTCGCCGGTCGCCATGTTCCACGTCCGGAACTCGAGCAAGTTCTCGTCCTCGACGAAACCGGTCGTGATCACAAAATTCTTGGTGCTCTGATAGGCAAACTCACCATCCAGGGAATCCACCTTTGTGCCATTGAACCAGAGCTCACTGTTGTTGTCCGACGACCAGAGACCACTCAGCACGATGTTCGAACCCGCCACGTCGGTGAGCACAAATGACTGGGAATAGTTGTACTGAGCAACCGGGACCGTTTCCTGCGTGGGCGTCACACCAATCCACGCGCTGCCAGCCGGAGCCGCCACCCATGCCGGATTGGGCTCAATCACATAAGGCTTCTCGCCATTCAGCAGCCAGTGAATTTCGTCTGACGTGGCCGGACGCACGGTGATGAAATCATCCTCCACGCCGGTGTTGTAAAGGGTGGAGACGCCAAAGGCCTGTCCCGCCCCCACACACACCACCAGGGCCACCACAAGCGACCGCATGATTCTAATCTTCTCCATAACTGCTCCTCCATTTAAATAGAGACCCAAAATCTTGTGGACCTCTGCCCCTCTACGGGTATACACGGGTACAGAAAGACGCACACGCGTCTACACGCGTCCAACATTTCAGAGCAGTATGACATATATGGGAGAAATTGTCAACACAAATTCTTCCGCAAAACCCCTATTTTCACCAAATTAACACAAAGCCAACACGACAAGAGATCAGCATTCCGCCGCAGACCATGGGCCTGCTTGCGACAACACAGAAACATGCTGTGGGACCAAACGTGTAAGAGCATGCCTAAATTCTTTATAAAACAGAACTTACGATCACACTACCTCCAAAGGGCAGTTTGACGAACTGTCCCGGCGCGTCAATCGCAGAGCCTCCGGAGGCATCCCACGGAGAGCCGCATCCCACTATAAAGGGAGTTTGACATTGACATGGCATCCCATTTTCCTAGGTGGTTTCCGAAGTCCGCACGATATGTCCGGTCGAGAGCACGTTTGCATACGCCACCGAACACTGCTCTACCACGCGATCCCACGAGAAGCATTCAGCCTGTGTCCGAGCCCCAGGTCTCCGAGAGACCAGTGGTGACTTGTCCCGAGTCAGATCGCGGATGAGACTCAACGCAGCCTCCGTGTCAGCACAAGGGAGCAGCCATCCACACGACGAACTGACATAATCCCTCATTCCGCCAACATCGGTCGTAATAACAGGCGTGCCACAAGCCAGCGATTCCAGCACAGCGTTGTTGGCCGTGGCGTCAGTCACCGGGATGAACTGCACGTCGGCCGCCTGGTATAACCCGATCAGGTCCTCCTCCGAGATGTTGGACCAGCAGGTGACGTTGTCACATCCGGTGAAACAGCGGAAGTCAGCCTGGGGTATCACAAGATCAAAATGTACAGGCAATCTCTCGTTTTGGCAGAAGTCGGCCACCCGATGGAGCATGGCAAAATCCCGCATATGACCGCCTACACAAATCAGCCGCAGACCGTCCACATCCGGACGAGATGACGCCGGCTGGAAAACGTCCGTGTCGATCCCATGCGGAACGAAGACAACGTTGTCCCGCCCAAACCATCTGCGAAAAACAACGAGTTGGGCCGTCGAGACGACAATCGCTCCATCGAGACGTCGGAGCTTCTCGAACTGGCCATTCTCAAATCGCCCGGTCACTCGTGACGTCGGCAGGTGAAATGTCGCAACGAGAGGGCATGGCAGCAACGATTTGGCGGAGAGCAGGAGGTTCAGGTGCTCATCGCCATATAACGCATGGATGATATCCACTCTGCGGAGCCGCGAGACCAGCACGGTCTTGAGTTCGGCAACAAGATCCTCGAAACGGTAGTCAAGAAGATAGGGGTTTCCGCCGTACAACCGGCGCCATGCGGCGCGCAGGCTTCGCATCGCAAGACCGCTGCATGGCGGCCTTCCCACTTCAATCGCTGCGCACTTGTGAGCCAGTCGATCGTACCCACCACTCTTGGTGTGGTGTGCCCAACGTTTGCTCATGCATAGGACTCTCGTAGATCCTCCTCTGCAGAGTTCCCGCGTGATCGGAACGGCAGGAACCGTAACGCCGTCAAACCCAAAGGCATTTGAGGATTCTTGCTGGATACCGCCATCGAACCAACATTCCTGGATCAACGCGAAGAACTTTGATCCATGTCGTGAATGCGGGGACACACCGCCTGGCGTTTGTCAGTCGAACGACTTCAGCAATCCCGTCTTCTCGACAGAATCGACGGACAAACTGCTTGGCCGAAACCCATCTCCTGTAATCCTCCGGTTTCGGCCTGCGGCCAAAATGCTTGTACACCACTCGAAGGCCATTGTGGTACATTCGAAGGAAATTGCGGGAGGCATTGTTCTCATGCAATCGATATCGCAGCGACACACGCGGGCAATGACGAAATTCTCCCTGACGCGCGAGACGCAGCCACAGATCCCAGTCGTCCGTTCCCCAGATGCCGGTATCAAAGCCGCCAATCCTCTCCAAGGCCCTGCGTCGGATCAGAGCCTGGCCGGGCGATTGTATCCAGCCATTGCCCAGAAACGCGTCAAAGACATCGCCGCTGGGCGCAGGCCCAATCGGATGGAGCCCGAGAGATTTGCCGTCCATGACGAACTCCACTTGACCATAGACAACAACCGCCTCGGAATGCTGCACCAACGTCTTGACCTGCCAATCCAGGCGATCGGGAGGCCATAGGTCATCATCGTCAAGAATCGCGATGAACTCCCCACGTGCCTCGGCAAACCCTCTATTGCGTGCCGCAGCCGGCCCCTGGTTGGGTTGTTCGATGTACCGGATCCGACCTGCCTCGGCCAGGGGCCGCAGCAGTTCCTCCGTATGATCCGGCGACCCGTCGTTGACGACAACCACCTCGAAATCCTTGAAGGTCTGGGAGAAGACGGAGTCGAGAGTTTCCAGGACATAGGCCTCATGGTTGTAGACCGGAATAACGACCGTCACCAGAGGGTCATGCACCTGGCCACCTCATGCTGGAACCAATCCGGAGCATCGATGTTGTCCAATCCCAAAGACCTTCGGTAGGAGGGTCCCGGACGGCTCGCCTAGTCCGCAGCCGCGGGGGAAACCGCTTGAACTATACGTTCCCAGTCGTTGGGGATGACGTTCGGCAATACGTCGAGCAGTCTGTTCGAATCCAGGTAATCGTAGGGCAAAGGCTGATCCCTGTATTCCGCGACGATGGCCGGAAAATTCTCGCGCAGCACCGATGAGCCGGGGTTCAGTCCGGTAACGATAAGGAGTCCGCTCGGATACGTCGGCAACACGGAGAGCGTCAGATCGGGCCGATACTTCGTGAGACACATCGCGACCTTCCAGACATCGCCGCACCAGTATCCTGTTTCTCTCTCACGGGCCGCCATGCATCGAACCACCGGCAGACAATCGTGGATGAGGACAATCGTCCTGGCGTCTGAATAGCGTTCCACATTGACGAAATCCATCAGAGCCTGCTCGAACAGGTGCAGCCCATCAATGAAACTCAGGGCCAGACGCGGCGTGCCAAGCTCATGCAGCAGATCGTGAGCGCAGAAGAAAACATCGCTCGGGATCGGGTAGAGTCTGGCGCGGGATCCTATGGCTGTCTGTATTTGTGGAAACGGATCGATCCCAACGGCTCGGGTGTCAGGCTTGGCTAACGCAAGGGAATCTCCGTGCCAGACTCCGATCTCCACATAGCTTTCCGGTTTGAGCCACTCGTGGAAACGCGCCAGCACGGCCAGATAGTCGTCTCCCGGCATCACAATCCTGGCCATAAGCGGAAAGACCGCGTCGATCCGGCGATGCGTCCGCAGGCACTTCACGCAACACGCCCATGCCTTCTCAGAGTCTCCCGAGGCAAGATGGCTCTGAGCGAGCATGTGCCAGCGTCGCGCTCTTCGACGCGATATCGACGCAAGAACCCGTCGCAACATAATCCCTGTGCAACCTCCTCAGGCGGCAGACGCCTTGGCTCTGAGCAGGATCACGGCAAGGTCCTGCTTGTCCTGGGGTCCCAGACACCATCCCAGCAGCACGGCCACGTAAACCAGAGCGCCGACGGCCGTGCACCAGCCCAATTCGAGCCAACTGTCCGGCCGAACCCGGAGATCCAAAGCGACCCACGCCACCGCCGCGATGCACGACGGAGCGATGCCCGGCACCAAGGTTCGCTCGATCCAGGTTTTCAGGCTTACATCCGCCAGACGCAATCCGATAGGCAGCATCAGGAGAATCGCCGAGAGGGTGCTCACGATGAAACTGGCCAGGGCGGCCCCCGGCGCCGCGCCGAGGCCGAACCGACGTGTCGCCACCAGAATCAACAACACACTGACCAACTGAGTCAGGCACACGCAGATCCCCACGGGACGCATCTGGGCCTTGGCGTTGGCCATGAGCCAGGTCATCCAGTTTCCGGAGGATATGAGGCTGCACGCCAACGTACAGACCAGCACGAACGCCGCCGCAATGTAGGCGTCGTTATAGACGTGGCCTATATACACTTCCAGCAGAGGCGCGGCGTAGATCATAGCCGGAACGGCCGCCGCGAGGATCACCCATAGTCCAATCCTTCCACCTCGCAGATAGGTGTTGCGGAACTGCTCCGTGGCGCCGACTGCGTGCATGCTGGTGACCATCGGGTGAAGAGGCCTGGACGCCACATCGAACCACGTATCGATCTGCCGCCGCGGCATCGAACCCAATTGATAGGTGACGTTGTCTATGGGTGTTCCCAGATGATTCAGGATCAGGGGGATGGCGTACTCACGAGTCCTGCCCGCCACGCCGACAAGGAAGTTCCACCCTCCGAACCCGGTGATCGCGCGGACGATATCCCACTGAATGCGCCGGCATCGATACCGCAGAGCGGGCACCATGTGCAGCGAGAGAACCAGATTGACTCCGAAGGAAAACGTCTTCGCCACCACCGCAGCGACCACGACCCACAGCACTCGTGTGCTCACCTCCAGCATCAGGGCCAGCAGAACAGCGGATTTCACGATTTCAGCACAGACATTGATCGCGCTTAGCCAAACGAACTTCTGGCGGACAACCAATCCCACCCCCTGCACCGAGCAGGATAACTGAACCGCCGAAATGACGACCATAAGGAAGACCATGAGACGCGCATCCGATATCAGCGCCTCAGGGATCTTCAGAACCTTGTCCACGTGCCAGGCAACGCCCCCCCCACCAACCAGAAGGATCAAACCCGCGAACGACAACAGAGGAACCATGGATGACACGATTCGGCTCACTCTCTCGTCATCGCCTCGGGCATAGGCCTCGATCACATATCGTGCAAGTCCTGAAGTCAGCACCAGGGCGAACAGATCAACAAATCCTACGATCGCCATGACCAGGGGCAAGAGACTGTATTCAGCGTCGCTGACGCGACGCACAAGATACTGGTACAACCAGAACAGGACCGAGAAACTCAGCACCTGGGCCACAATGGAACTGGCGGAATTGACCATGAGCAGCCGCTTGCTGATTTCGACTCGTGAGGCCATGTGTGTTACCGGACTCCTTCTTCCGCACAATCCGCAGAGGGAACGCCCAGAAGGCGTTCCTGGCCTGAGGGTACACTCCGTCCCCGTGGGTTGCATCCAGAAGACAGACGCAATCCATTATGAATCAGACACTTACAATCTTTTCCAGACGACACAGCAAGTTATTGATCGTTAGAGCGATCTGTTCCTTCGGCCTGCGTCGCTCCCCTCGAAGCATCCGCCGCGGCAACCAGCCCCTTCTCATCGGGTAGAAAGGCGAAAATCGTGTCCGCCATCTGCGACGCCAGAACTCCGGGCGAGAGGTCGCTGGTCGAACTGATCTGCACCTGAGCCACATATCGGGCAGGATCGCCGGCCAAGTTCAGTTTGCGTCCGAACCAACCGGAAAAATCCTTCTCACTCAGGGTGATTCGTCCGTTCAACACATAGAAATTCAGCACGTAGACCTGCTGGAAGGCGGGCGCCGGCTTGTGAAAACAATGGATGAGACAGTCGACCGTCCGGCCCGATTGGGTGACGAACCGCGACGGGGTCGTACTGTCCCAGATCCAGCCATTTCCGGGATAACAGATACGAGGCTGATGTCCCAGGATCCCCGCAATGCGGGTGGCGCAGTAAACCACATAGACGTCCGCCCAGATCCGCTCGGTGGCATTCACGTACCTGCGACTGACATAGTCATCCGCAAAGTGCTGCTTCATGTAGATCTCGGTCCCCGCCTCGATCTCCAGATCTGCCCCTGTCCAGTCGCCAAACTGCATGGGAAGTTTGTCCAACGGGATCGGTAATTTGATGTGCTTGTCCTCGGACATCTGCCAACGAGAGGCAAAAACACGATAGGCCACACCCGTCCCGAGCAACAACACGATCGCGGTGATGGCAGCCATGGTGATAGTTGCCGCCCCACGACAACGTCGCCTTCTCAGATATCCCTGCCGCAAAAGCATAATCGCCGTTCCAATCAGAGGGATACGCCTATATGCATACCCTGAGAGTAGTATACTGGCTGCTCACACCATTCCAAAACCGGTAAAAGACCGATGATACGGAACCCCATTATGATGATCGACTTGCCGACCGACCACCATCCCAAGGTCTCCAAGCAGCACTTTAGGGGTATTATCGGTGTGCTGTTTGGCCAACTCAAGTCAAAAACGCTCGGCGGTCGTCTGAAAACGGCGGCTCGCGGAGTGCAAGAACCAGAAACAGGGTCCCATAAGACCTCGATTGGAGGGAATTGCTCGAAAGGCGCAACACTCTGTCCTCGGCGACGAACTCCACGGAAGATCAGTCGGCCGGGCCGATCACGATGAGCGTCTCAGCCATGAAGGTCACCCGTTGCTTGATGATCCGACTGTTGCGAAAGTACCGCTTCAGGTCTCCCGCACCCAACAGGCGAAGTGACCCTGTGAATCCCCGGCCCCAGATGTATTTGCCTGCCGCCGAGCTATAGAAGGCGATCTTGCTGAACGTCAGATAACCGTGCCCAGGCAGCCAGGTCACAAAAGGAAGACGCATGTGAAACTCGAATGGATACCACCGATTCGGCGTGGTGACGAACCACCGCTTGCCGACCCGCATGATCTCGGAAGCCATCTGTCGCTGATCCGTTTCTCCGCCGACGTGCTCGATCACGGCGTTGCTGAAAACGATGTCGAAGTGCTTGTCCGGCCAAGGCAGCCGCCGTGCATCGGCGGCCCTGGCGTCAACCGCCGGATACCGTTTCTTGATCGCGTCGGCGTGCTCCTGGGAGATGTTCACTGCGGTGACGTTCTCCTTCCAGGGATACCAGTCGATGAATTGGACGTCTTGGCCTTCGCCGCTGACCTGAGCTCCCAGGTCCAGGATCTTCTCCTGGGCCGTGGGCTTCATGTACTCTTGGAACAACTGGAGCTTGCGTTCACGACTGATTCGCGATAGCCGTCCAAAAAGGCTCATTGAGCGATATCCTCATTGCATGGTGCAGTTGGCATCGAGACGCACCCGTCTGCGTTCTGCCAGCCGACAGATTCAACCTGCCGTCATTCGTACCGCCAAGGGCACAGAACACACCTGGGTTTGAACCTGCGGGCAATCGGGACGATTTCGGCCAAACGAATACCCAGGAAATCCATCGGAACCGACGGTACTTGCCGTCACTTGGTACTCGTTCGACCTCCGCCACGCAAGAGAATTCGCAAGAGCGGGGCTCCATCATGGAACACTCCCTCCCTGGCCCCGGTCGTCCCGGCGCGCCCTCTCGCGGGAATCCCGGGCACAATCCCCGCCTTCGTCCCAGAATCAGCAGCGATACGCGGTCCTCCCGACGCCAGCCCCTGCCTCTCCCAACAATGTGGTTGTTCACTTGGCAGTTCGTTTGCTAGAATTTCAGGTAAGGAGTTATGGTAACCGACGCCGATGCAGTTGCATCGCGTCAAAAAGGGGTTCTGGGGGTGAATATGACTTTTGGGCAACTGACCCGACAACGCCGCGATGGAGACGGAACAAATTGCCTCATGGGGCGTCTTGCCGCGCCGGTCTGGTGTGTCTTCCTGTTGTTGCTTCTGGGAGCTGCGATTCCGAGCCAGGCAACAACGTATTATCTGAATACGTCGACCGGCGATCCATCCAACCCGGGCACCGCCGCCAAACCTTGGAAGACGATGGCGGAGGTCGCATCCAAAGCGATCAGCGGCGATCTCGTGGAGATCCGAAACGCCGACGCCGCAACCTACGCGGCCCTCTGGCCGGACCACGTTTCCTATCGTGCGAACACGATTCAGCAATTCGGCATCACCTGGACATTCGGCGACTACAGGACCGTCGGCCAGTTCGCTAATGGGGATTTCTGGGTGGTCGGTCCCGTGACCATCACAGGCATCACTCCAGCCTCGACCTCCGTCAACGGTCGCATCATGAACGGCTCGATGCTCAACCCTGACCCAAAGAATGGAAACAACGGCTACGATAGTGCGATGGTCTACAACAGCTACTCGGCCGCATTGAATGTGGCGTTCAATTGCTCCCCGAGCAATCCCCTGGTCGTCCCGCCTGGATCATCGCTCGTATCGACAATCAGCGTTGCAGCGGCCGGCGCCATTCCTCAGTTGGAGCGAGCGACGGTTCTGACCGTACTGGATGTGGCTCCCCCGGCGGGGAGTTTCCGGCCCGCCTATGCCGGGACGGACAAAATGGTGCGATTCAACAAGTCGAATCTGGACTACACGTTGCTGCGAAGTCTCACTCCGGTTGGCGAGACACCGTCCCTGAGTTCTATCGAAGCTTCTTTTGCCGCCCCCTGGATTGACCATCAAAAGGGATGGCCCCAGAGAATGCAGCATCCCTCGAAGAATATGCCGGACTACGGGCGGGAAATCCACAATATGATCGGCATCGGGGCGCTGATGCTGCACTTGAATTTCACCACGGAACAGAAACAAACCCTCATGATCCGCTACGTCCAACTGGGCATCGATTTTTACGGAATCGTAAAGGCCGGCGGCCTCTGGACCTGGGTGGGCGAAGGCGGACATGGCGGAGGACGCAAGTGGCCCATCCTCTTTGCGGGCATGGTGCTCCACGATCCGGACATGAAGGGCATCGGCCAGAAGTCCGGCGACTATTTGTACAGCACCGGTTACGGGCCGGGCAACTGCCCTTCCGATTATGTTCATTTCGGCGAAGACGATCAGACCTTCTACGTCTCTCCGCTGGATGTCACACTGACCAATGGCTCGAAGTGGAAGCCCGACACGCGCAATGGAACCCCCTCGCCATATACGCAGGCCGACGTCGGCTTGCCGGAGTGGGGCATTGCGCACGCCCATTCGCCGGAGCAGAGCGACAAGGCTCTCCACGCCATCTATCGCGGCGTGGCCTGCCCGCCGTTCAACGGCACCGCGTTGGCGGCCCTCCTGACGCCCGGCGCCAGGGAACTGTGGAATCACGACGCCTACTTCGACTACACGGACCGTTACCATGCGTTCACCGGTCCGGGCGGCGCATATGAAGGTTACTGGCACACGTGGAACAAATTCTCCGACAACATGTGGCACGCGTACCGCACGCTGGGCGGGTCCGTGTGGCCGGAGATCGCCGCCGCTGGCGATCCCGTCCTCTCTCTCGTCGGAGACAAACAGGCCACGGCCGGTCAGGCACTGACCTTCACGGTCGCCGCGACCGACTCCGACAGCGACACGCTCACCTATTCCGCCACCGGCCTGCCGACGGGCGCCACCTTCACAAACCGGGTGTTCTCGTGGACACCGGGGACCGCCGCAGCCGGGACCCATCAGGTCACCTTCACCGTCAGCGACGGCTCAGCTCAGGATTCCGAGACGATCACGATCACCGTGGTTCGGTCCAATACCGCCCCCGTTCTGGACGGCATCGGCAACAAGAGCGCCAGCGAGAACCAGGAACTGAACTTCTCGGTCAGTGGGACGGACGCCGACAACGACACGCTTGCCTATTCCGCCACGGGTCTTCCGAGCGGAGCGACGCTCAAGGGACAACTCTTCAAGTGGACGCCCGGCTACACCCAGGCCGGCACTTATAGCGTGACCTTCACGGTCGGCGACGGCAAGACCCAGGACTCCGAGACCATTACCATCTCGGTGGCCAACGTCAATCGGCCCCCTGCCCTGGCCGCCATCGGCGACCGGTCGGTCGATGAGGAGAACACACTGGCCCTGGCCCTCTCGGCGGCCGATCCGGACGGAACCGCCCTGACCTATTCCGCCGCGGGACTGCCCGCCGGAGCCAACCTCAGCGGAAAGAACTTCACGTGGACGCCGACGGCCGAACAGGTCGGCTCGCATGAGATCACGTTCACCGTCACCGACGGCACGCTCACCGATTCCGAGATGGTCGCCGTGATGGTCGTGGGCGCCGCGGCCGATCAAGCGGCCCCGGTCGTGGCCCGACAGTCTCCGGCCCCGGACGCCATCCAGGTTTCGTTGAACAACCTCGTCACGCTTCACGTGACCGACGCCGGCAAGGGTGTGAACCCCGAGTCTGTGGCGATTACGCTGGACGGCAAGGTGGTCTACCAGGGCAACACGCCTCTGTACACCAGCGACTGTGGGCGGTGCACCCGATCGGGCGTCAAGAATGATTATCTGTTCGTCTATCAGAATGATTCGCTGTTCGCTTTCGATCATGAAGCCGTCCTGACGGTCAACGCCGCCGACCTGGCGGGCAACGTCATGGACGAGTCCACGTATTCCTTCGCGACCGAAATGCGCGCCTTCGGCGCCAACAAGCGCATCAGCAGCACCACCTCGGCCAACAAGGGCGCCCCCGTGACGGTGAGCGATTCCGACGGCAACCTCTGGGCCGCCTGGCACGCCGGCAACGTCGGCGCCAGGGACATCTACGTGGCGCGGCTGGCGGCCGGCAAGCAGACTTTCGAAAGCCCGGTGCGGATCACCAACAGTCCCCGCGACCAGTGCAATCCGGATCTCGCGCTGTCGGCCGATGGGACCTTGTACCTGGTCTGGCAGGACAATCGCGGGAACGATTGGGACATCTTCGGCGCCGTCAGCACGAACGGGCGGACCTTCTCGAAGGAAACGGCCGTGGCCGACGCCAACGAGAACCAGACCGCTCCGACCGTCGCGGTCGACGGCGACACCGTCTACGTCGCCTGGCAGGACGGCCAAAGCGGCAATCAGGACATCTACGTCGGCAGTTCGACCAACGCCTTCGCCAGCGTGAGCGCCGCGAGGGTCACGACGAACACCGCGGATCAAACCGAGCCCGACCTCACGGTCGGCGCAGGCAATACGATCTACCTGGTCTGGACGGATGAGAGAAACGGCCAGGCGGACATTTACGGCGCGACCTCCGCGGCCTCGTGGGCCAACGTCGCCCTGGTGACCGCCGAGGGCGATCAGACCAGTCCCGCCGCGGCCGTCGCAGCGGACGGCTCCACCCTGCACCTGGTGTGGGTGGACCTAGCCTCGGGCGACAGCGACATCTGGTACGCGTCGTCGAACGCCCTGCCCGCTTCGCCTCTGACCGGCAGAAACATCATCGACGACACCTCGGCGGCAGACCAGACCGCTCCGGCTGTGACGTGCACCTCCGACGGCGAGGTCTTCGCCTGCTGGCAGGATTCTCGCAACATCGGCGTCTACGGCGATGATCCGGACGTGTACTTCGCCGAACTCAGTCCCGGATGCGTCGGGACGAACGTTCTGGTCGGCGACGGCGGCGCCCGGTCCGGTCAAAGCGAACCGGCCATCGCCCTGGCCGTGCATAACGGTCCGTACATCGTCTGGGCGGACGACCGCAATACGGCGGCGGAGATCTATTGCGCCGCGACGACCTGTCTCGATCCGACCCCGTTGTACTCGACTCTTGTGAACGCGGACGCAGGGGCCACGGTGGGCACCGCCCCGTCGGCCATCACCAAAGCCGGCAACGTCTCCATCGTCGTGCCGGCGGGCGCCTGCCAGGCCGACCTCCGTGTGACCATCTCGCAGATCGAGAATCCTTTGATCGCTTCCACCGACTGCCTGGGCAGCTACGATTTCGGTCCCAGCGGCATCGAGTTCGATGAGCCGGTGACGGTGACGATCCCCTATCAGGTCGCCAGCTCCAACCGCCGGGCCAGAGCGTACTGGTACAACTCGCTGACCGGCGCTCTGAGCCAGCAAGGCATCACCGAGATCCAGAACATCACGCTGGGCAACAACCTGTATGCCCTGCAGTTCAAGACGACGCACTTCACGCCGTACTATCTCGTCGCCAGCGATTCCGACATTGTGGCCTACAGCAGCGACGACGGCGGCGGCGGCTGCTCGATGTCCGCCACCGGCGGCGGTTCGCCCAAGCATCTGCTCGTCCCGTACGCCATCGTCGTCGTCTTCCTGGCGATCCTGCGGCGAAGAGACAAGAAAAGGGCTGCGAGAACCGTCGAAGCATGAGTCAGTCCTGGGATCCATTCAGCCATTCTGGCAGTGACGCCGGCCCGTGCTTGCTCGCAGAGCCGGCGTCCCTCCGATCGCCCACGTCGGCGGCCCGGTTGTCGATGCCGCTGGTCGTGGAAACGACCGCCGTGACTGTCGCGGCAATTGCTGCCGTGCGATTCTTCCACGTGCACCAGCCGGCGGGTCTGGGTTGGCTCCTGATCCCTTGCACGCTGGTCGTCGCGGCGCTGGCGCCGGCGTGGATCGCCCGGCGGGAGTTCCCCCGGATCGGGCTCCGCGTCGAGCCCATCCTGTTGGCCCTCAAGACCGTCCTGCCGGCGTGTCTCTGTATTCTGCCGCTGCTTTATCTCGGTCTATGGCTGCTGATCTCCTGGGGCCTGCCGGTTCCTCTGCGTCCGGTCCTGACGGACCAGCAGAGTTGGTTCACCTGGCTGCTGTATCAGTTCCTGTACGTAGCGGCAGCCGAAGAAGTATTTTTCCGCGGGTACATCCAGGCCAACGCAATGAGACTGCTCCGCGAACGCCGCCTGTCCCGGCCGGCCCAGCGGTGGATTGCCATGGCAATCTCTGCGGGGTGTTTCGCCCTGGCGCACGTCGCCGTTCAGGGCCAGATCGTATCGATCCTGACCTTCCTGCCCGGCCTGCTCATGGCCTGGCTGTTCATGCGGACTCGCTCCTTGCTGGCGCCGATTCTCTTTCACGGTCTGGCCAACGTCTCGTATGGGATCATGGCCGCGACCTTGCCGTGAACCCTCGCATGGAGGTGTTTATCGGTGCTTCCTGACGCTTTCTGCACAAACAGGCCGATAAGACTCCGCGCCTCGCGGGAATCCCCGGGCATGCCGCACAAGCTCTCCTCGCGGCCTTGTTTGGATTAAGTGCGAACCTGCCCGGGACGATAGAACGCTGTGGATAAAGTGTGTACGGGCTGCCCCCGGCGCAAGATGTTGCCCGGGGCCCTTTCGGAAGAGGGTCTGAAATGGACGAAAAACGCATCATCAAAATGGTTTGGCTGATCAAGGCTTGCCTGGTCGTCGCGCTGGTCTACGGCGGCTTCCGGGCGGTCATCGGTCACCTGCACGTCAAGGCGTTCGATCCCGGCGTCGTCGCCGGCGAGGAACCCTCGCTGGCAACCGAGCCGGAGACAGGCGAAACGCAATCCCCGTCGAATTATGCGGAAATCCTTGAGGGAGGCCTGTTCTCCGCGGGAGATCCCCTGGCGGAGAATCGGGGATCGCAGGACCTGGACTCCCTGCCCTCGGCGGAAGATCTGGGTCTGAGGCTGGTCGGCGCGATCGCCGGCGGCCCCGCCATCTCCCGCGCCAACATCCAGAACGTCAAGAGCAAGACCACCGGCGTCTACCGGATCGGAGACGCCGTCGCCGGAGCCACGGTCGCGGCGATTCAGCAGGATGCCGTCGTGCTCCGGCACGAAGGCCGCCAGTTGATCCTCCGGCTGCATACGGAGATCCCGAGCGGCGAGCCCCAGTCGGCAGAGCCGCAGGGCGAGGAGAAGGCCGCGTCCGCCAACAAACAGGCGAAGCTTCCGCCGCTCAAAGCGGATTATGTCTCGGAAGTTTTCCGGAAAGCCACGATCGAGCCCTATGTGAAGAACGGCCAAACCGAAGGACTGCGAATCTCCGGCTTGGACAAGATTCCGATGGCCGAGATGCTCGGCCTGCGGGACGGGGACATCATCCGCAGCGTCAACGGCCAGCAACTGACCAGCAAACAGAAGGCCTTCCAGGTTCTCATGAAGGCCAAGACTCAATCGAAGGTGGATATCCAATTGTCACGCAACGGCAAGAGCAAAGACCTGTCTTTCGGTCTCTAGCAGGATGGAGGGTACCTTGAGCACACAACCATATCGCAATAGAGCGCGGCCTTGCAGCGATCGCTCGGCTCAACGCCGGGCGGTTCTGTTGACGCTGATCTTGTGGACACTGACGGCTTTGACCGGGTGCCAGAGCCCACAGAAGACCGTCGCCGATTCGCCGGCCGCCCCGCCGCAGCCTGCATCGCAAACGCAGAGCCAACCGTCTCCCGCCGACGCGACGCCGAACGTCAAATCCGCGGTCGCTGCACAACGCATCACCAGTCCGGCCGTGGCGTCCGGTCAGAGCGAACGGACGATCCCCGTCGACAGGACGCAACGATGGTTGACCGACGAAGTCGTCAGCCCGGCGGAATTTGCCGCACAGACCCCGGTGAAGGAACCCAAGCCGGTGGACATGCTCGCGACCCCGTCGCAACCGCAGACGCAGGCCGCAACCCCGGCCCAACCGCTGGTGACCGTGGTCCCGCCGCAGACGATGCCGTCGCTTCGGCCCGGCATGGCCGACGAGATGGTCTCCGTGAACTTCGACAACGTGGACATCCGCACGGTCCTCAAGACCATCGGCGACATCACCGGCATTAACTTCATCCCGCACGAGAGCGTCACCGGCACCGTCACGGTCATGTCTCCGACCCCGATTCGGCTCGGCGACCTCTACGCCTTTCTGCAATCGATCCTCGACGTGCACGGCTACGCCACCATCGAGATGAACAACGCGGTCAAGGTGGTCCCCAAGGCCGACGCCGCCCGCAATCATCTCCAGGTGCGGATCGGCGCCGATCCGGCGTACATCCCGAAGACCGACGTGGTCGTCACGCAGATCCTTCCGCTCAAACACGCGGACGCCGACGAAATGCGTCAGATCATCGACCCCATCCTGTCGACGACCGCGCAACTGGCGACGTACCCGCGGACCAATTCGCTGATGATCACGGACACCTCCGCGAACATCCATCACATCGCGCAGGTCATCCAGCAGCTCGACGTCGAGGGCTCCCAGGAGAAGGCCCTCACCCTGCCGTTGACTCACGCCTCCGCGAGAGTCCTGAGCGAACAGATCACGCGAATCCTGGAGAAGAACAAGAGCGCCGCTCCGCAGACCGGCCGCGTCTCGGTCGCCACCGTGGGCAGCAACGCCCGGGTCATGCCGGACGACAGAACGAATTCGCTGATCGTCATCGCCAACGAGCAGGACGCCCAGACCATCCGCGGACTCGTCGAGCAGCTCGACATCCCCCGGCCGGCCGGGATCAACAACGTCCATGTCGTCTATCTCAAGAACGCCGACGCCAATGAAGTGGGCCGGTCTCTGGAGCAGGCGATGGCGAGCATGAAACTGACCGGCGCGGTCGAAGGCGTGCAACAGGTCCAGGTCACGCCCGACCCGAGCACGAACGCCCTGGTCGTCGTGGCGTCGCCGCAGGATTTCGAGGTGATCGAGCAGATCATCGAGAAGCTCGACATCGTTCGCGAACAGGTCCTCGTGGAAATGTTGATCACCGAGGTCACCGAGGAATCGCTCCGCGAGATCGGCGTGGACTGGGCCACCCTCGACAACGCGGTGTCCGACAGCGTTCGCGGGTTCGGCCAGACGAATCTGGGCCCGCGGGTGGATTTCATGAGCGGCGCCTCGCAGGGCCTGAACGTCGGGGCCTGGAAGGCGACCGGCGACGGCACCCAGATCGGAGCCATCCTCCACGCGGTGGAGAACCAGTCCGGCGTGAATATTCTCTCGACGCCGTCGATTCTGACGTCCAACCATCGCAAAGCCAAGATCATCGTCGGCGAGAACCGTCCGTTCGTGACGGATTCGAGAATCACCGAAAGCACCGACGCCGATTCCGCGACGGTCATCAAGAGTTACGATTACAAGGATGTCGGCATCACGCTGGAGATCACGCCGCACATCAGCCAGGGCGGACTCATCCGCCTGGACGTCAAGAGCGAGTTCACCAAGCTGACCGAGGACGTCACCACCCTGTCGGAAGACACGCCGATCACGGCCAAGCGAACGGCCGACACAGCGGTCACGATGAGCAGCGGCGCGACGATCGTCATCGGCGGCCTGATCCGCGACGATGTCACCCGCGGCGTGACGAAAATCCCGCTGATGGGCGATCTCCCCCTGATCGGAGCGCTGTTTCGATCCGAGAGCCGGCTGGTTCAGAAGACCAACCTGTTGCTGTTCATCACGCCGCACATCGTCTCCACGCAGGAGGATCTGCTCCGAATGACGGAGCGGAAGAAGGAGGAGATGCCTCCGGTTGAAAGAGTGGACTGACCGCCGGACGCGGAGACGGATAGATGGATCAAGGATTGCTCGAACGACCAGAGAATAAACAGCATCATCAGATCCGGCCGGAACAGTTGAGCTCGGAGCTGATGAGGCGGCTGCCCCTTGAGTTTCTCAAGAGGCAACGGGCGATCCCTATCCTCCTGGACAAGGGCGAGCCGGCCGTGGCGCTGGCCGATCCCTTGAACATCGGCGCCTACGACGCGATCGTGGGCATCCTGGGACGACCCTGTCGCCGCGTTCTCTGCGACGCCTCCGAGATCGAGCAGGCGATCAGTCGGTGCTATTATCTCAGCCCGGGCGAGGAGGGAAACTACTTCACGCCCGATGCGCCGGAATCCGCAGCCAGAAACGATGCGAGAGACGATACGCCGGCCTCGCCGACCCAGGACCTCGCCAGCAGCGTCCAGACGCAGGCCGAGGATCTGCTCAACATCGCCGACAAGGCCCCGGCCATCAAGCTGGTCAACAAGATCCTGTTCCACGCGGTGCACAGCCGGGCCAGCGACATCCACATCGAGCCGTACGAGCAGGAAGTGAAGATCCGCTTCCGCGTCGACGGCGTCTTGCGGAACATTCTGACCCTGCCGAAGATCCAAATCAGTCCGATCCTGTCGCGACTGAAAATCATGGCCAACCTGAACATCGCCGAGCACCGCCTGCCCCAGGACGGCCAAAGCCGCGTGAGCATCGGCGACGAGGTCGTCGATATCCGCGTCTCGGTGATCCCCACCGCCGGCGGCGAGCGGGTCGTGCTGCGACTGCTCGACAAGGGCCGCGGCGAGCTGAAACTCGAAGACATCGGCTTCGGACCCGACCTGCTCAAGACCTTCCGCAGCCTGATCGGGGTCTCGCACGGAATCGTCCTGATCACCGGTCCCACCGGCAGCGGCAAGACCACAACGCTGTACGGCGCGCTCAACGAACTGAACAGCCAGGAACGCAACATCCTGACCGTGGAGGACCCAGTCGAGTACCAGTTGCCCGGCGTCGGCCAGATGCAGGTGCACCCGAAAATCGACCTGACGTTCGCCAGTTGCCTGCGACACATCCTCCGCCAGGACCCGGACATCATCATGATCGGCGAAATTCGCGACCGCGAGACCGCCGAGATCGCGATTCAGGCCTCGCTGACCGGCCACCTCGTGCTCAGCACGCTGCACACCAACGACGCGGCCTCCGCTTTCACGCGTCTGATCGACATGGGGATCGAACCGTACCTGATCTCCTCGACCGTCGTCGGCGTGATGGCCCAGCGATTGGTGCGGGTGATCTGCCCGAACTGCAAGCAGCCGTACAATCCACAGGAGGGAACGATCTCCTGGAGCGAACTGGAAAAGCTGGCGAAGGGCTTGATTCGCCTGCAAAAAGGCGCCGGCTGCGAGAAGTGCCTCGACAGCGGATACATGGGCCGAACCGGCATCTTCGAGCTGCTGCTCGTCGATGATCGGATTCGCGACATGATCGTCCGCCGACAGGCCTCGCACGTCATCAAGGAAGCAGCTGTCGAACGAGGCATGACCACCCTGAGAAACGACGGACTGCGAAGGGCCCTGGAGGGAGCCACCACACTGGAGGAGGTCTATCGCGTGACGCAGGACAGCGTCCAGATCGGACCGGAGGGAGGCTGAGATGCCCGTACTGGAATCACAATTCGCCAACGACCTGCGGAGAGAGGCCGCGGAAGCTCGACAGCAAAGCCGCCGCCCCGCCGCGCCCGCCAAACCGGCCACTGACATCCTGCGTCGGACCGGCACGAAGGATCTCTGTCGGATCGCCAGGCAATTGTCGGCCCTGTTGCACGCAGGAATGCCTTTGGTGCCCGCGATCTCGGCGTTGGTCGAGCAGTTGGAGAGCCCCACAAACGCCAAGGGAGGATCGCCGTCGCTTCGCAAGAAACCGCTCGTCCAAGCGATCCGACAGGTTCGAGACGACGTGAACGAGGGCGTCAGCATGGCCGATGCCCTGGCCCGGCATCCCGGCGTGTTTTCGCCGTTGTTCGTCAGCATGGTCTCGGCCGGCGAGAGCAGCGGCGCCCTGGAAGAGGTGCTCGCCCGCATCGCCGACATCCTGGAGAAGCGGGTGCAACTCGTCGGCAAGGTCAAAGCCGCGATCACCTATCCGGTGGTCATGGCGACCGTGGCCGTGGCGGTCGTGGTGTTCCTGATCTCCTACGTGGTGCCGGGCATCACGAAGCTGTTCACCGAGATGAACCACGCGCTGCCCTGGCCGACGCGATTCCTGATCTCGGTCAGCCATTACTCGCAAGTCTACGTCGGCGCAATCGTCGGCTTGCTGTGCGCCGCGGTGGTCGGAATTGTCGCCATGAACAAGAATCGCGAAGGCAAAGCCTGGATGGACCGCATGATCCTGAAGCTGCCCCTGTTCGGGCCCCTGCTGTTTCGTCTGGAGATCGCGAGGCTGACGCGAACGCTGGGCACCCTGATGAAGAGCGGCCTGCCTGTGATTTCCGCCATGGAGATCACCCAGCGGGTCATTCAGAACAGCCTGATCGCCCAGGCGATGCAGTCGATTCGGGACTCGGTGCAAAAAGGCGAAAACATCGCCGGCGCCATGAAGACCACGGGTCTGTTCCCCCCGGTCGTGTATCATCTGATCGCGACAGGCCAGATGTCCGGCAATATCGAGGACGGTCTGATCGACATCGCCGAGATGTACGACGCCGAGGTCGAGGCTTCCGTGCGGACGCTCACCTCGCTCCTGGAGCCGGTGATCCTGTTGGCGATGGGAGGCATCGTGACGTTCATCGTGCTGGCGATTCTGCTGCCGATTTTCGAGATCAACCAAGCCCTGTGACCATTGATTAGGGATTATTGATTAAGGATTATTGAATAGGACTGCGGACCATGAGCCAATCATCAATCATCAATCATCGATCATCAATCGCTCGCGGCTTCACTCTCATCGAGCTGATGATCGTCGTGGTCATCCTGGGTTTGCTGGCCACCACGGTGATGCCGAAGATTCTGAGCAAGCCCGACCAGGCCCGACAGACCAAGGCGGCGGTCGACATCCGTTCGATTCAGTCGGCCCTGGCGATGTTCAAGACCGACACCGGCCGCTTCCCCACCACCAGCGAGGGCCTGCAAGCGCTGGTCGCCAATCCCGGCCTCAAGGGATTCGACAGCGAGGGCTACCTCGAACGCGTGCCCAACGATCCCTGGGGCAACCCGTACATCTACATCAGTCCCGGGCTGCACAGCAAGGACTACGACCTGGAGTCCCTGGGCAAGGACGGCGAGGACGGCGGCGACGACAAGGACGGCGACATCGAGAGCTGGAACCTGCAGGGGTGAGAACGAAGGAATATCGGCAGACGACTCTGTCGACAGCCCTCGGAGGGAGACCGGCTATGAAACCTCGAACCAACAGAGCGTTCACGCTGATCGAAACAGTCGCGGCATTGGCGATTGTGTCCATCGCCCTGCTGGGACTGCTGCAGTTTCACCTGATCACCATCCGCATGGCGGACAAGGCCCAGGAGACCACTCAGGCGGTGTTTCTCGCCCAAGAGAAGATGGCTGAGACCCTGGGCGTCGGATTCCCCTCGGTGGGAACGCAGTCGGGCATCGTGGAGAACGACGGCCAGCGGTTCACCTGGCGCACCGAAGTGACGGACGCGTCCGGACCGCAGCGTCAACTGGGCGTACGTCTCGACCGCATGCGGAAGCTCTCGGTCATGGTGGCGTGCGGAGACAATCCCAACGATCGGCAGGTGCAACTTACCACCTACGTGGCGGAGAGAAAGATCCGTGAGCTGTAGGGCTGCACAAAAAGCGTTCACGCTGATCGAGATGCTGGTCTCGCTGGCGATTGTCGCCACCATCGTGACGATGGTGTACGGCAGCTACGCCGCCACGTCGCGGACGCTGGACGTCTACACCAGCCGGATGGCCTGTTCGGAGCAGGCCCATCTTGTGTTGCGCCTGATAGCCCGCCAGATTCGCGGCGCGTACATGCCGCCGGCGACAATTGAATCATCGGAAACCCAGACGGAACACAAGCTCACACTCGCCGAGCCTCCGGTCGCATTCGAGGCTCAGGTCCGCGGGCTGGGAGGGGATATTCTCAGTCTCACCACGACAGCCGGGTTCGGCGTGGGGTTGGACAGCCCTGTGGGATTCTCGCGTGTCTCCTATCGCTACGACCAGGTCGCCGGTTCGCTGCGGATCTGCTGCCAACCCGGCGTGCGCAACTCCGACACCCTGGCGGAAACGGACGCATGGCGGCCGATTCTCGACAATGTCGCGAGCATTGAACTGGGGTTCTACGATGGGAAGCACTGGCAGGTCCAGTGGAACTCTAAACAAGCGGGACGATTGCCCCAGGCGGTCAAAATCGCATTGGCGGTCGCAGACAAAAACGGCCGTGAGCACCACTACGCAACGACGGTCCCGGTCGTCTGCTGGGGCGATTCACAAAAACAACAAACCAAGACCTCGGGCAGACAGCCATGACCAGAAGCAGCATAGGCTATCGACAAGACGGCTTCATCCTCATCGTCGTGCTCGGGGCGATCCTCGTGCTCTCGGGTCTGCTGTTCGGCTTCAACCAGATGGTGCGGACCCGGCTGAACACAGTGGACAGCTTCTATAGGATGGAGCAAATCTCCAACGGCGCCCGGGCGGGGCTCGAGATCGCCATCGCCGCCATCCGCGACGCCAACGACCTCGGCTCGGACCCGCGATT
>CALMMH010001017.1 GCA_937868145.1 uncultured Phycisphaerales bacterium | reverse complement strand
GGGGGGCGGCACTGGGACACCACCCTGTATCCGGTCGTGGATCAGACCGGGCGCGTGCGTCAGATCGCCGTCTTCAGCAAGGACATCACGGAACAAACACGGCTCGAACAGAACCTCAAGGAGAGCGAGGCGAAGTATCGGACGATGGTCGAAAGCGCGGGTGAAGCGACATCCATCGTCAACGAGCAGGGCGTATTCCTGTTCATAAATGGCACCGCCGCCAAAGCATTGGGCCGTACGCCGGCGGATTTGACCGGCAAGACCATGTGGGACCTCTTTCCTCAGGCCATCGCCGACCGACAGATGGCCGCGGTTCGAAAGGTCATCCACACCGCGTCGAGCCTCAATTCGATTGTCAGGTCTCCCGTCCAAGGCGAGATGCGGTGGTACAATACGACGCTCGCGCCGGTGCGAGACAGCAAGGATGCCGTCGTGGCCGCCCTGGTGATCGCACGCGACATCCATGAGTTGCGGACGGCCCAACAGGAATTGGAGGCGCATCGGGAAAAGATGATGCGGGCGGAGCAACTCGCGTCCCTTGGCACGCTCAGTGCGACCTTCGCACATGAACTGACCCAACCGTTGACCGTCATTCAATTGTCGCTCCAGAACGCCATGGAGGATCTCGAACACAGCTGCCCGTCGGAGACGGTGATCCGGGATCTCAAAGATGGACTCGCCGAAATCTCCAGCATGACGGCCCTGATCGAGCGATTTCGCGGCTACGCCCACAAAACGTCGGACCGGACGATTGCGGGCGTGCACTTGTCCGTTGCGGCGGGCCGCGTGATTCGTCTGCTCGAAGAAAGCGCCAGAAACACAGGCATCGCGCTGGATGTGGAAGGACTCGACGGCCTTCCGCCGGTTTACGCCAATGAGAGAGACATCGAACAGGTGTTCTTTGCCTTGACGCAGAACGCCATTCAGGCCGCGAGTGGGTGGAAAGACCGCCATTTTCGTGTTTCGGGCATCCCTCATGGCGACAGGGTGGAGCTGCAGTTCAGCGACGATTGCGGCGGAATCCGCCCCGAACACATCGAGCGTCTCTTCGAGCCGTTCTTCACCACGAAACCGCCCGGGGAAGGAACCGGGCTCGGCCTGTGCATCGTGCAGAGAGTGGTGTCTCAGGCGGGCGGACGCATCCGAGTCCGGAGCCGATTCGGCGAAGGAACAACGTTCCTCGTGACCTTGCCCACGAAAAGACAATGATCCAGCCCATCCGGAGGTCCAGAATATGAGCAAAGAGCGTGTCGTGTTCGTGGATGATGAACCGAGGATATGCTCCGCCGTATCGAAGACCCTGGAGCGAGTCGGTCTTACGGTTCAATGCTTTCAGAACGCGCGCGAGTGCCTCGCCCATTTGACCATCGAATCCTGCGATCTATTGGTTACGGATGTGAAGATGCCGGAAATGGACGGAATGGATCTGCTCCAGGAGATCCGGGAACAGATGCCATGGCTGCCGGTGCTCTTGGTCACAGGCTACGGCGACGTCTCGATGGCCGTCCGCGCCATGAAGGGCGGCGCAGCCGACTTTATCGAAAAACCCCTCAAACGCGACACCTTTCTTCACGCTGTCCAATCGGTTCTGACAAGAAACGCCGGACTGGCGGCTCTAAAGAAACAGGGCCTGACAAAGACCGAGATGAAGATTCTGCACCTGATCCTCGATGGGAAGAACAATCGGGATATCGCTGCAATCCTCCATCGGTCGCAGCGAACGATCGAAGTTCACCGCGGACATCTCATGCAGAAACTCGGGGTCACCAACATCCTTGAACTGCTCCGGCGGGCCACCGAGATGGGATTGCTTCAGTCAAACCCACCGGACACAGATCGTTCCCCGTCTTAATAGCGATGGGAATCGGCCCATTTCCGCACGCTGCATGTCGCACGGTTGAAGGGTGCAGGGAGCAATTCGCTCCTTCACAGAATCTTTCCCAGGGGTGTAACCTTCCAAGCTCTTGCGTTCACTGTCCTGTCAGAAGGGCACGGGCAAAGACAATGACAAGACCCAAGCAAGCCCTCTTGAAAGGAGCCGAATATGAACGCGAAGTGGACATCCTGGGTTGTTGCAGGCGCGATCGGGGCGATCGTGAGCTCTCAGGCCCTCGCACAACCGTGGGCCGGCGAAGATCGAAGGCCCCGAATGAGCGGAATGAATCAGGGCCCGACAGCCGTCAGACCGGAAAGGGGGCGGATGGGTTCCGGAGCATGGCGCCCCATGGGGGGCGGTCCACGCGGAAGCGGAATGTGGTCTTCAGGATTCAGTGGACAGTGCGCCGGCCGCCTCGGGCTGACCGACGTCCAACTCCAGAAGATCGCGCAAATCGTGGACGAAACCCGATCCCGGACACGTGCTGCGATCAAAGAGGTGCTGACGGAAGAGCAGGTCAGGCAATTTGAACAGATGTGCCCGAGGGCCGCGCAGTTCGCACGCCCCGGGAGAGGGCCTGCGATGCAGAACGATTCCACCGATCGCGCAGGGGGTCGTGGGTTCCGGCGGGGCAACGGGCAGAGGTATCCGATGAACGCCGACGGATGGCGACCGACCGGTCGTGGCCAAAGGGCGCGTTGGAGCGACCAATCCGAAAGACAGGACGATCGACCTGATGGCGCCGTGCAATCGCCGGCCGCACCGCAAAGCAACAGGCCGTTGCCCTTCATCGAGCAGCGGTTTGACGAGGCGGACGCCAACCATGATGGGGCCCTGACTCGAGAAGAGATCCGAGCCTTCCATGACACGATGGCGTCCGGCCGCGGCTGGCAACGTCAGTGAGCAGGAAGCCACCCAGAGTGTGTCGGCCCTGCCGGGGATACAACCGGTGGGGCCGACGTCCTGCGCCGGATGAATGACTCTCTTGCCTGAACCCAGGTTTTCGGATAGTGTTTGCGTTATGATGATTGACGCCAGTTTCCCAACCCCGCGGCGGACCGCGATCGAAGCAGCCATCATCGAAATGGTGCGCTCTCTGGTGCACGCGGTGCACGCGGGACAACGCGATATGCCGACGGATGTGCCGTCGTCCGATGCGGAGGATGTGCAACTGGCCCGGCGCGGCGAGGGAGACGCCTATCGCCGGCTCATCGAACGCCACCAGGGTCACGTGTCGAAGATCCTCTGGCGATTCAGCCGCGATCGGAGGGTCCATGAGGAGCTGGTGCAGGATGTGTTCGTCGAATCGTATCTGAGTCTGAGCCACTATCGCGGCCGGGCGCCGTTCGAACACTGGCTCACGCGCATCGCCACACGGGTGGGCTATCGATACTGGAAAGAAAAGGCCCGCCGTCGGCGTGCGGAGCCGTTCGACGTCCAGGAATGGGAAAAGGCGACGGATGGCGACGTCCCCCAATCGCTCGAGCCGGATCAGGCGGCCGAATTGCTGCACGGATTGTTCGAGCAACTGACGCCGCGGGACAGACTGATCCTCACGCTGCGATACCTCGAACAGTGCGACGTG
>CALMMH010001016.1 GCA_937868145.1 uncultured Phycisphaerales bacterium | reverse complement strand
CGATGCACGGTTTCCTCAGTGCCTTGTCAAGGAAGGGTTCGGTGCGTCGGAAAGATCGGCCTCAATCGGCCGGTATCGCAAGAGCACTGGGGACTACGACTTCACGTTCCTGAGCGAACCCACGCCAGGATATGCCAACGCGTATCCGTTGGTGGGTCCGGTGGTCATCAACGAGATCATGTATCACCCCGACCTCGCGGCGGACGCCGAATATATTGAACTCCTGAATGTCAGTGATGCTCCTGTCACGTTCTATGACGAATCCACCGCAGAACCTTGGCGAATGATGCACCCTGCGTTCTGGTTCCCAACAAATCCGCCGATGACCCTGCAGCCGGGCGAATGCCTTGTGTTGGTCAAGGACATGACCGCCTTCAGCAGCCGCTATGCTGTGCCCGAAGGTGTGCAGGTCCTGGCATGGAGTTCCGGCGACCTCGGCCCGGGAGGGAAGAAACTGAAGTTCAAAAAGGTCCGGCTCGCCAAGCCCGGCGACGTCGACAATCAGGGCAAGCGTCAATGGATCCAGGTGGACGAGGTTGATTACAGCGACGGTTCTCATGGCGGCGACTTCCCAGGTGGGATTGACCCATGGCCGGTTGGTCCCAATGGCTTGGGCTCATCGCTGAGCCGCCGGCGTCCCGACCGGTACGGCAACGACCCGAACAACTGGGAGGCGGCGACCGCTGCCCCCGGCCGGCCCAACGACTGAGAGAAACAGCGTTCCCCTACAGGCCCCGTGCAACTGCGTGACTTGGGTTAGTCGCGCCACACGGAAATCAGGCTCGCATCTGCACCTCTCGCGATGCTGCGACACCGGCAGAAGACAGTGTGCGGAGCACAGACTCCCCCCCTTCCGAGTCTACGCCGTACGCCGTCGCTACGAACGCCGGGGACCGCCAACGGAGGGGGCCCAAGATGACCGGCAACCGACATTCTTGATGCCCCTATCTCGCGGCAGTTGATGGGTAGGCGAGAGAGACGGGGCCTACCCAGGCACGCCGACGACCAGGACGGAGAACTCGCTGACGCCGTTTGTGGTTACGTTGCAGGGCAGATAGAACCGGTGAGTCTTCGGATCGCTGGTGATTGTGCGCGCGCCGACGGCAGTCTTGAGGGTCTGGACGACCTTGAACGTGCCGGCGGGGTCTTCCTTCACGACTGTCAGCGTGCCGTCGCGTCCATTGGGAGTGACGATAAGGCCCGACGCAGCGTCGAAGGCGATCCCGTCCACGCCGGAGCCGACGGGCGCCGTGGTCAGCACCTTGCCCTGCTCGAGGTCAACGACGACCATCATCTGATTGCCGCAGCCGGCAAACAGCCGGTGATGCTCCCGGTCGATCGCCAGGCCGGTGGGTTCTTCGCCCGGAGCGATCGGCCAATGGGCCAGGACCTTGTTTTCCCTGCTGTCGACGGCCACGATCTCGCTCTTGTCTTCCACGTTGACATAGATATGGCCGGCTTCATCACTGACGCCGGACTCCAGTTTGCCGCCGACCGGCAATGTCACGGGAGCCGTGTCCGGGGCCGTCGTGTCCACGATGGTAATGTCCCCGCTGCGGCCGTTGAACGCGAAGACCTTCTTGGTAAACGGATCATAGATGATCGCGTCCGGGTTGCGGCCGGCGGGGACCATGCGCAGGGCCTTCAGGGTCTTGAGGTCAAAGACGGTAAGCGTGTTCTCCCGTCCGTTGGAGGTGAACCCCTCGTTGCGCTCGGGGACCAGGGCAATTCCGTGGACGCCGGACGTGTCGGGAATCTCCCCGATCAGCGTGCCCGTGCTAAGATTGAGGACCATGACGTGAGTGGCATGCGAGACATACACTCGCTGTGTCGCCGAGTCCACCGTCAGATAATCCCAGCCGCCGGGGCCGCCCACTTTCAGAGTCTTCAGTACCTGCAAGGGGCCCGTCTGTGCCGTCGCACACGCAGGCCATGCCACTACGGACCCCATCACGATACCCGTTAGAACCGTCCAAACCGAGATCCGACAACCGCGTTTCATAATGACCTCCGATCCTGTCCGAGAGGGTGCGTGGCTGGTTTCCGGGCACAACTGCCGGCGTGACCACAATTTATATCAGCATGACACGAAATGCCCGGAACGCAATAGGTAAAACCCGCAAGAACGATGCAGGGGAGACAGCCGCCGTTGCGGCAGAGGCCGGCGCCCCCGGAAAGCACAAAGGAGCCCTCAACCTGGAGATTGGAAATATTGAGAGATCGCGTGCAATCTACAGGGGTGCTCCCCTCTTGGCCGGCATCAGAATCTCACATCGAGGCCGACCAGGCCCATGGGACCGACGTTTGCCCGGAGATCGTTCGATACACTCTGGCTGTCCTTGTAGTAGATCCAGTCGTAATCGACGCCGAGCAATCCTGATACGCTCACGGTGTCACGCTTGAAGAAGCGATACTTCACGGCCAGTTGCGTCGACAGGATCTGGGGCCATTTGGCGACCGGGATGGGCAGGAGCACTTGGCCGGACAGGCTGAGATCCTCCGTGAACGGCCAGGTCATATCGAGCCCGACCTGGGCGCCCGCCTTGGAGTAGCTGCGGTCCACCTTCTCAAGCCCCGGGCTCGACAATGCGTAGTGAAGACCCAAGAGCGTCGCCCCGATGGATGGATAGAGGTAGATCGCGCGGTCGCCGGACGGGACGTAGCGGTACCCCAGTCGATACCAATCGAACTGGACATCGGCGTCCACAGGAGAACCGGCGGGAAACGTAACGCCCTGGCTGATGAGCAGTCTGTCGAGCATGCTCCTTCCGCTCAGATGCATGATGCGGCCGCCGAAGTACAGGCCGTGACGCCCATAAGCCAGGTCGGCCCGGAAGTCGCCCACGTCGGCGTCGTCGATGCCCAGCTCCCCCAGCGATGGCCTGCCGGAGCTGGTCGTGCCCGGCTCTCCGCCGCTGGGGGTCTGGAGCCGGCCGTGTACCGGCCCACGCAGGAAGGCGGCGCCGGCATCAATCTGAAGAGCCCCTTGTGCCCGCGAGAACATGCGCGGCATCCACAGAATGGCCAACGTCGCGCACGCCACGACTTCCGTCCATTTCAAAGAAGCGCTGTCCATGACAATCCCTCCAAATAGACATAGGCATTTCCGGCGTCCCGACCCTGCGGCCCGCCCACAATCGTCGCATCTGACAAGCTGCCCAAGTGGCTCCTTCCTGTCAAGCAGAGAGATTCCTCATCGGCGGGACTCCATCCTCATTTCTCATGGAGTTCTCATCTTCCGCGCGATATGATCCCAGCGTACGCATACGATCATGACGTCTGCGTACTCACACTGGCGGCATGGCCAAGCCCCTGCACGACGTGCGACGAGTGCAATATGATGGCCCGCTCTGAAACCGCACGCGTAGCCCCTCCGAGGGGCTTTGCCATGCATTTGCTGTCTTCGGTGTATGATGAGGCTACTGGTGGTGGAAGATTACCGGCCCTTGCGCGAGTCGCTGGCCAAGGGTCTTCGAGAAGCAGGATTCGCGGTGGATGCCACCGGCGATGGGGAGGAAGGTCTGTGGTATGCGACCAGCAATGATTACGACGTCATCATCCTCGACATTATGCTGCCCGGCCGGGACGGACTGGATATCCTCAAACAACTCAGGGCCAAGGGCCGGCAAAGCCACGTGCTGATCTTGACGGCTCGAGACACCCTGAGCGACCGTGTCACCGGCCTGGACCTGGGCGCCGACGACTACTTAGTAAAGCCCTTTGCGTTCCAGGAACTGCTGGCACGGGTCCGCGCGCTGATCCGTCGCAGCTACCGGACGAAGAATCCTCTCATCGAAGTACAAGATCTGCGAATCGACCTGACACTGCAGAAGGTCTGGCGAGGACAGGAAGAGATCCCGCTGACCCCACGCGAATATGCTCTTTTGGAGTACCTGGCCACGCGGGCCGGCCAGGTGGTGTCCCGCACGGACATCTGGGAGCATGTCTACGAATTCGACTCGTGCACGTCGAGCAATGTGGTCGACGTGTACATTGGCTACCTGCGTCGAAAGATCGAAAAGCCGGATACCCCCGCGCTGATCCACACCGTCCGCGGCCGGGGCTATGTCCTGGGAGTCCAGCCATGATGAACTCGTTGCGAACCCGGCTGCTCACAGGCATGGCGGGCGGGATGCTCCTGTTGCTGTTGCTGTTCAGCCTTCTCCTCTACGGGACGATCCAATCGGCGCTGTTGACACAATTCGACAACAGCTTGCGAGCGACGGCCCACATGTTGGCGGCTTCGGTGGAACAGGATGCCAACGAGATCGAACTGGGGGTCAACCTTCAACTGCTGCCGGAATTCCAGAATGCCCACTACCCGGTCTACTATCAACTCTGGCGATCGGACGAGACGACCCTGGCCAAATCCCCGCTGCTGCACGACGAGAACCTGCCCCGCCTCGGCAACTCGCTCGACTCTTCCGTTCCTACGGAGTTGCACGGCCCCGACGGCCGCGTCCAACGGGCCGTATCGCTCCGCTTCCTGCCCCGCCCCGCCGACGAGGATAAGAGTGGGCCACAGCCACGGGCGACACTGCAAGCCCTGAGCCTGACCGTCGCACGCGATGCCACCGGACTGTACCATCAGCTCCAATCGCTGCGCTGGCTCTTGTTCCTTCTATCGGCAGCGGTGATGGCCTTGTCGTTTCTGGTCGCCGCCGTGGTCGTCCGACGCGGGTTGTCGCCGCTGCGTCTGATGGCCGGCCGAATCGCGTCGATTCGATCCGCCGACCTGACGGCCCGCATCGACGTGGAACCCCTCCCGACGGAACTGGTCCCCATCCGGGAGCGACTGAACGACCTGCTGGCTCGAATCGAGGCCTCCTTCCAGCGAGAGCAACGCTTTACCGGCGACGTGGCCCACGAGCTGCGGACGCCCCTGGCGGGAATCCGTTCCACCCTGGAAGTGACGCTGATGCGCGTACGCAGCACAGGCGAGTATCAGTGCACCCTGTCCGATTGTCTGGAGATCGTCCAGCAGATGCAGGCCATGGTGAACAATCTTCTGACGCTGGCCCGCCTCGACACACGGCAGATGCCCCTTCGCCGGGAGCAGGTTTCACTCGTCGAGCTTGTGACTTCCTGCTGGCGAGCCTTTGGTGACAGAGCTATTCAGCGACGAATCACGTTCGAGTGCGATATCCCCGACGATCTGACGTGCGTCTCCGATCCTGACAATCTGTCCATGATCCTGTCGAATCTTCTGGACAACGCCACGGAGTATGCGAACGAAGGCGGGCGGATCAAGATGGCGGCTCATCGGACGGATGGGTCAGTGAAACTGACCATCTCCAACACCGGATGCTCGCTCACGGACGCACAGATCTCCCAAGTCTTCGATTGCTTCTGGCGGGGCGATTCCTCCCGCCGGGACGTCGGCGTCCATTGTGGTCTGGGCCTAGCTCTTGTGCAAAGGCTGGCCGAGGCTCTCGGAGGCTCGGTCGTCGCGGAGCGACAGCCCGGCGGCCTGTTCGCGGTGCGGTTGACCCTGCCGCGACATGGACAGACGGAGGAAGAAACGCGAAGTTCCGAAAAGGACCCCGATCAAAATGCACCCGTATAGAACAGAGTTCTCAGGATGGGCCATGGCGGATCCCAGGACTCGTGGACCTTCGTATGCAGCTCTTTGCATGTGGGGGATGTGTGCCGGCGCATTGGCGGTCCTGGCCGCTGGGTGCAGCCCGGAGCACCACAAGGCGAATGCCGACAAGGAGGTCTACGGAATCCTCAAGTCGAAATGGAAACAGGACTTCGGCCAGATGACCAACTATCAGGTCAGCGACACGACGCCCAGCAGCGAGGAGATCATGAAGGCTCTCCCGCCGTCTGGCGTGCTCAATCTGGCCGAAGCGGTTGGCGTTGCGACCCAATACGGCCGGGACTATCAAAGCCAGAAAGAAGCGCTCTATCTCTCCACTCTCGACCTGACGTTGACCCGGTATCAGTACGCGCCGCAGTGGTTCGGCACGATCGACGCCGCCTACAACAGCAGCGGCGGCACAGATGACGTCTCGGTGGAAACTGCGGCCGGTGTGGACCAAGCGTTCCTCTTGGGTAATGGAATCCTGGTGGGCGCAGGCCTGGCGGTGGATTGGGTTCGGTTCCTGACCGGCGATCCTCGGACCTCGCTGGGCTCCGTGTTCACAGCCAGCGTCGCCGCTCCTCTCTTGGGGGCCGGTGCGGGCCGGACGGCTCGAGAGAACCTGACTCAAGCCGAGCGAAATGTACTGTATCGCATCCGATCCTTCAATCGGTATCGCCAGACATTCGTGGTGTCGATCATCACCGACTATTACCGCGTGTTGCAGCAGCGCAACAGTGTTGACATCCAAGAGGCAAGCTACAAGAGGCTGGCCGCCTCCACCAACCAATTGCGAATGGAGGTGAGGGTAGGTCAGAGGCCCGCCTACGACGTGGACGAGGCCGAGCAGCGGCTCCTGAGCGCGGAGCAGGCCCTCGTTCAGGCCCGTCAACGCTATGCACAGACCCTCGACAGCTACAAAATCCGCCTGGCTTTACCCACCGATGCCAATGTCGCCCTGGACCCGAACGAGCTCAGGGCGCTGGAGGACGCCGGAATCACTCCCCAGAACTACTCAGAGGAGGACGCCATACGGATCGCTCTGGACCGCCGTCTGGACTTGGCGAACACGCGGGACGGTCTCGACGATACGGAAAGGAAGCTGATTCTGGCGGCGAAGGGCCTGGGAGTCCAGTTGGACCTGACCGCCAGTGCGAACGTGGATTCGACGCCGGACACGCAGTTCACAAGACTGCGATTCCACGAAGGCGCATACTCCCTGGGATTAGCCGCCGATCTGCCATTCAACCGCAAGGCGCAGCGCAATGCCTACCGGGAGGCTCTGATCGCGGTACAGCAACAACAACGGGGCTATGACGAACAGATCGATCAGATCAAGTTGAATGTCCGCAATGCATATCGGACCTTGGCGGAGACTACCGAGAGCTATCGGATTGCGAAGCTCGGCCTGAAGCTGGCCCAAAGACGCGTGGAAGTCGAGAAGCTGTCCCTGCAATACGGGCGGGGCACCGTGCGGCTCCTGCTGGACTCGGAGGACGCCCTCGTGCAGGCCCAGAACGACGTGCTGGGCGCCTTGGTTGATCATCTGATCGCCAAGCTGAGTTTCTTCCGCGACGTTGGCGTTTTGCAGGTTAGGCCAGATGGAATGTGGGAGCAGAGGACATTATGAACCCCCAGACGAACACTCCAAACCAGGGCATCCCGATCGACACCGGTCAGGGCGTTGTGCCGGCCAAGCCGAGGGGACGCAGGACCTACCTACTGCTCGCGGTCGCAGCCCTGTCCGTTGTTGCGGCTGCAACGGTCACAAAGATGAAGACGGCGGGCTCCGCCGCATCCGCCGGGGACATTTTCACGGCGCGCCGGGGCGATCTGAGCATCACCGTGACCGAAGGCGGGAGCATCCGCGCACGCAAGTCCATCAACTACAACTGCGAGGTCGCTCGCAGGGGCGGCGAGCTCACGATCCTCAACATCGTCCCCGCGGGGACGTACATCACGCAGGAGGACGTGGACAACGGCAAGATCCTGGTGGAACTGGATTCCTCGGCCCTGAAGGAGCAGTTGACCCGGTCGAGGCTGGACTTGGCCACCGAGCAGGGGAACATGATCTCCGCGAGGGAAGCCAACGATATTCAGGTCCTCCAGAATGAGAGCGACATCGCGACCAGTCAACTCAAAGTCCGGTTCGCCCTGATGGCTCTCCAGAAGTACCTGGGCACCGAATTAGCCGAGATGCTGACCCGGGACGTGCAGCACAACACCAGTGTGACAGAGCACGTCGCTCCTTTCGTGCAGAAGGTGAGAGACGACCCGAACCTCGTGGATGGCTCGGCGGCCGCCCAGGAGCTGAAGAAACTCAACGACGATATCGTCCTGGCGCAGGGGAACCTGAAGACGGCACAGGCGACGCTGGCTGGAACCGAACAACTTCATGACGCCAACTATGTCTCGGACCTCGACCTCCAACGGGACCGACTCACGGTGATCAACCGTCAATTCGCCCAGGAAAACGCCGTGGTCAGCCTGGATCTGTTCCTGCAATACGACTTCCCGAAGAACGCCGAGCAGTATCTCAGCGACTACATCGAGGCCAAACGCCAATTGGACCGAACGTATGCCCAGTGTCGGTCCCGGTTGGCCCAGGCCCAGGCCAAGCTCTCCGATGCGAACGAGCACGTGGTGGAGGAAACCGGGTCGGTGAAATGGTATGAGGAGCTTGTCGCAAAGTGCACGATTCGGGCCAAGGCCCCCGGACTGGTGATCTACGGCACCGGGACCAGCAGCGACGCCTATACTGCCATGCGAAGCAGAGACAGTGGCACGAGCAGTGGCATCATCGCACCGGGTGAGAAGGTGTACCAGGGGCAGACGCTGATCTCCATGCCGGACACCGCGTCGATGGTCGCCGAAATCAGCGTTCATGAGACGGAGGTGGACAAGGTCCGACCGGGTCAGGCTGCCCAGATCACCCTGGATGCCTTCCCGGATCAGGTTCTGCACGGCGAGGTTTACGAGGTCGCGCCGTTGCCCGACGAACAACTCGGGTTCATGAACCCGGACCTGAAGGTCTACAAGACCCTGGTGAGCATCAACGGCACCCATGATTTCCTCAAGATCCGGATGTCCTGCAAGGTGGAGATCTTCGTCCGCCAGTTGAAGGATGTTATTCTGGCGCCGCTTCAGGTCGTGGCGAACCGCCAGGGCAAGAAGGTCCTCTATGTCGTCGATGCGCAGGGCGCCGCCCACGAACGGGCGATCAAGACCGGGGCGTTCAATGAGACCTTCGTTCAGGTCACCGAGGGCCTGAACGAGAGCGAGGCAGTGTTGCTGAATCCTCCGTTGTTCACGGAATCCGCCGAGCCGGAGACTCTCGGACAGACAGGGCAGGAAAAGGCAATAGAGCGCAATGAACCCGCGATGGACTCCGGTCAAGGTGAACCATGATGCGATCCACACAGACCTCGAACTCCGCGATGGACGCCGCGATCCTGGTGATGAAGGACCTGTGCAAGACCTATCATCTTGGCTCGGTGGAATTGCGCGTCCTCAAAGACATCAACCTGGCGATCCACTGCGGCGAGTATGTCGCGATCATGGGTCCCAGCGGATCGGGCAAGTCCACGCTGCTCAACATGATCGGCTGCCTGGACCGTCCCACCGCCGGAGACTACCTGCTCGGCGGGCGGAGCGTCGCTTCACTGGAGGATGACCAGTTGTCCCTCATCCGCGGCGCCCGCATCGGCTTTGTGTTTCAGTCTTACAACTTGATCTCGCAGTTGAATGTCGTGGAGAACATCGCGATCCCGATGTACTACCAGGGCTTCAGCGAACAGGCGAGCGTCCAGCGGGCCAGGGGACTGGCCACCCTGGTCGGCCTTGGCGAGAGACTGAACCATCGTCCCACGGAGCTCAGCGGCGGCCAGCAACAGCGTGTTGCGATTGCACGGGCCATCGCCAACGACCCCCTGATCATCCTTGCGGACGAGCCGACGGGCAACCTGGACTCGGCCAGCGGCACTGAGATCCTTGCGATTCTCGATCGACTGCACGAGGAGGGCAAGACCCTCATCGTCGTAACCCACGACGAGCACGTTGCCACCAAGGCCAAACGGATCATCCGACTGTTCGACGGGCGCATTGACAGAGATGAATTCAACGAACGGTAGCCTCATGACGGTCTTTCGCGTCAAACGTATCGTCAGGCTGGGCATCAAGAGCCTGTGGATGCACCGCCTGCGGTCCACCCTGACGACCCTGGGCATCGTCTTCGGCGTCGCTTCCGTCATTGCCATGCTGGCCATCGGAGAAGGGGCCAGCCGGGACGCCCAGGAGAGGATTGCCCAACTCGGCAGCCGCAACATCATCGTCAAGACCGTCGCACCGCCGGAGGATCAATCGGCCCCGGGACACCAGCGAATCCTGAATGAATATGGACTGACCTATGATGACGCCGAGCGGTTTCAAAACAGCATCCCGGGGATCCAGGTGATCGTGCCGAATCGCCGCTTGTCGCAACAGGCCTTCTACCGCAACCGCCGGGTGCCAGTGGAGGTCATCGGAACAGTACCCTGGTATCCCAGCATTTCCCCTGTACGGCCGAGATTTGGACGCTTCCTGACGGTTACGGACATGCGATACAAGCAAAGCGTCTGCGTGGTCGAAGAAGGGCTGGTCAGGGATCTGTTCGGGGTTGATGATCCCTTGGGCCAGGACGTCAAGATCGCAGGCGATTACTACCGCGTCGTCGGAATCGCCACGACACAGAATCGTGCCGCGTCTGAGGACAAGGACCTGTCGCCGGCCAGAAAGACCGGGGGGGCCAATCTGGGCGGCATCTACATTCCGCTGACCACGGTGAAGAATCACTTCGGCGAAGTGGCCACACAGACCGGGCCCGCCACCGGCTCGACGATGCAGAGAATCGAGCTGCAGGAGATCATCGTGCAGGTCCGCAGCATCGACCGCGTCCTTCGGACCCGCCAGAGCGTCCAGGCCCTGCTGGCCTTGTCGCACAAGAAGAACGATTATGAAATCATCGTCCCGCTGGAGCTCATGAGGCGAGCGAGAGACGTGCAGCGGATCTTCACCTTGGTCCTCGGCTCCATTGCCGCCATCTCACTGCTGGTGGGTGGAATCGGCATCATGAACATCATGATGGCCACCGTCAGTGAACGGACGCGGGAAATCGGCATTCGCCGCGCCCTCGGGGCCCGCAAGCGGGACATCGTCATCCAATTCCTTTCGGAGACCCTGCTCCTGACGCTATTCGGAGGCATCGTGGGCATCGTCGTGGGCTCGGCCATCCCCTTCGGCGTATCCTATTTCGGTAACATGCGCACGCTGATCACGCCCGGCTCTCTGGTGCTGGCCTTCGGGATCAGCAGCGCCGTGGGCCTCGTCTTCGGCCTTTATCCTGCCTATCGCGCCGCCAACATGGACCCCATTGAATCCCTCCGGCACGAATAGCACCAGTCGTGGCCGTCAATATCCCAGGGCGGCTGCCTTGCCGTTGCGGCGTCCGTCCGCGACCCCGATGTAGTGGTTGGGGCCGACGACCCAAATCGTATGGGCGTCGCCCTGAGGTCGGGGCCCGGTACGAACGACGGCGTGCCCCATTTCATTCAGTGCTGCCACAAGCTCCGGATAGAGTTCCGGCGTCTCGAAGCTAATTCGATCGGGAAACCATTCGTGAGAGAAACGCGGCGACTCGACCGCCGGTCGAACCGGCATGCCAAAGTCGAACAGATTGACCAGAATGCACAGGAGGGTATTCGGAATGGCCCGGGTTCCGGGGCTGCCGGTGACCAGCTTGACATGGCCCTCCCTGGCAACGATGGTCGGGGTCATCGAGCTGACCATGCGCTTGCCGGGGGCGATGGTGTTGGGCGGCGTGCCGATCGCGCCCTCGGTATCCGTGACGCCCGGAAACAGGTTGAAGCCGAACATATTGTTGTTGAGCAGAAATCCCGCGTTCTTGACCACGATGCGTGAGCCCCAGAGCCGTTCCAGCGTGAAGGTGTTGGCGACCGCCATTCCATTGTGATCGATGATCGAGAAGTGCGTGGTGTCCGGTCCTTCCTGGGACAGCGGAATATCGACGGACAGGTCCCGACTGCGAGTCACCCTGAACAAATCGATCGTCTCGGCGAGCTGCCGCCCGTACTCGGGGGTCGTCAGATGGCTGGGGATTTTGACAAAGGCTGGGTCTCCGAGATAACGGGCCCTGTCGTAGTTGGCCCGGCGCATCGCCTCCGCCATCACATGCACGGTCTGCGGCGACCAGCGGCCCCATGCCTTCAGATCGAAGCA
>CALMMH010001015.1 GCA_937868145.1 uncultured Phycisphaerales bacterium | reverse complement strand
CTGCGGGTGCCGAGAAGGTCTATGAATGCTACAGTCGCGTTGCCTTCATAGGCTCGTTTGACTACGTCGAACCGCCGGCCGGTCGCGTTCCGGCAATCCTCAAACCTCGCGATAGGCTTCTGTCTCATCCTCTGTCTCACCTCCGATGTTCTGGGTAACCATCATCTTCGCCACAAATGACTCGGGCGACGGCGGATATGTGTCCGCCGTCGCCCGTGTTGCGATTATCTATAGAGCGCCGATTACTTGGCTTCGAACTCGGCGTCGATGACGTCTTCGCTCTTGCGTTTGACCTCGGCTTCGCCGGGGCCGGCGGGCGCGCCTTGCGACGGGGTCGGGCCTTGGCCTGCGGTGGCCGCCTGCTTCTTGGCCGCCTCTTCGTACAGGGCCTTGCCCAACTCCTGGCTGGTCTCGTTGAGGGTTTCGATCGCCCGGCGAATCGCGGTCGCGTCCTCGCCCTTGACCGCCTCTTTGAGATTGGTGGTCGCGTTTTCGATTTTGCCGCGGGTCTCGGCGGAGACCTTGCCGCCGTGCTCCTTCAACGTCTTTTCCGTCGAGTAGACCAACTGGTCGGCCTGGTTCTTCAGGTCGATGACCTGCCGGCGTTTCTTGTCTTCCTCCGCGTGCGCCTCGGCGTCGCGGGTCATCTTCTTGATCTCGTCGTCGGAGAGGCCCGAGCTGGACTTGATCTCGATCGACTGCTGCTTGCCGGTGCCCAGGTCCTTGGCCGAGACGTGCAAAATGCCGTTGGCGTCGATGTCGAAGGTGACCTCGATCTGCGGCATGCCGCGAGGCGACGGCGGGATGTCCGTCAACTGGAAGCGCCCCAGCGTCCGGTTGTACTGGGCGAACTCCCGTTCGCCCTGCAGGATGTGGATGTCGACCGTCGTCTGGCTGTCGGCCGCGGTCGAGAACACCTCTTTCTTGCTGGTCGGAATCGTCGTGTTGCGGTCGATCAGCTTGGTCATGACGCCGCCGAGGGTTTCGACGCCCAGCGACAACGGCGTGACGTCCAACAGCAGGATGTCCTTGACGCCGGCGTCGCCCATGAGCACCGCGCCCTGAATCGCCGCGCCCAGCGCGACGACCTCGTCGGGATTGAGGCTCTTGTTGGGTTCCTTGTTGAAGATCTCCTTGGCGATCCGGTCGACCTTCGGAATTCTCGTGGAGCCGCCGACGAACAGGACTTCGGCGATGCCTTCCGGCTTGAGCTTGGCGTCTTCCATCGCGCGGTAGCACGGGGCCTTGAGCCGCTCGAAGACCGGGTCGCACAGCGACTCGAACCGGCTCCGCGTGATCGAGATTTGCAGATGCTTGGGACCCGAGGCGTCGGCCGTGATGAACGGCAGGTTCACCGTCGTCTCCAACTGCGAACTGAGCTCGATCTTCGCCTTCTCCGCGGCCTCCTTGAGCCGCTGGTGGGCCATCGGGTCGTGCCGCAGGTCGATCCCTTCGGTCTTCTTGAACTCGTCGGCCAGGAAGTTGATCAGGACCGCGTCGAGGTCGTCGCCGCCGAGGTGGGTGTCGCCGTTGGTGCTGAGCACCTCGAACACGTTGTCGCCGATGTCGAGGATCGAGATATCGAACGTGCCGCCGCCGAAGTCGAAGACGGCGACCTTCTCATTCTTCTTTTTCTCCAGACCGTAAGCCAGCGCCGCCGCGGTGGGCTCGTTGATGATGCGCTCGACCTTCAGGCCCGCGATCGTCCCGGCGTCCTTGGTCGCCTGGCGCTGGGCGTCGTTGAAATACGCCGGCACCGTGATCACCGCCCGGTCCACCTTCTCGCCCAAGTACGTCTCGGCGGTCTTCTTGAGGTCCTGGAGGATCATCGCCGAGATCTCCGGCGGCGTGTACTCCTTGCCCCGGACGTTCACCTTGACCAGGTCGTTCGCCCCGCCGACCACCTTATAAGGAACCAGCTTCTCTTCCGAGGCCACCTCGCTGTGCCGCCGGCCCATGAACCGCTTGATGGAGAAGATCGTGTTCTCGGGATTGGTCACCTGCTGATGCTTGGCGATCTGCCCGACCAGAATCTCGCCCTTGTCCGTGAAGCCGACGACCGAAGGGGTCAGCCGCCCGCCGGATGCATTGACCAACACCTTCGGCGCCGAGCCCTCCATCACGGCCACAACAGACAGCGTTGTGCCCAAGTCGATTCCTATAATTTTGCTCATCGTAAACGTCCTTTCCTTGCGTTTGCCTTGGCATCCGACGATCGTTTCTCGGTTTCGCGTTCCGCCAATTGCGCATAGACACATCTGTAGGGAGAATCAATGCAAAACCCGTGCCAGTGTCCAGGAATAGACCGCACGGCACATAAGTGCTTCACAGGAATGCGTTTACAGCACACGACGCAGCCCTCGCGACGTGCATTCGGTCGGCAACTCGGTTCCGCTTTGTCACCTCGTCGTGCCATTTTGGCAGGATCGATGGTTTTCCATGCGGTTCCTGGTCAACTGCCCGTGCGACTATGCCGAAAGAATCTGGGAAATTACTGTTGAGGATGATTCCGATGAACAGAGGCAGTGAAAGCAGATGTGAAGACAGACTGGTGTATCGCTGGCCGGTATGGTTCGGCCAGGATATTACGCAAGCGGTCTTCCCCGGCCTGATGGTGGACATTTCCAGCGGCGGCATGGCCTTCACCTGCAACGCCGGACTGTGCCCCCTCGAAGAGGGTCAGACGATCACCGTCCGCTTCAGCCTGCCGCGATTCGACAGGAACGAGCCGACGGCCACCGTCGGCCTGACGCGAACCGGCTCCATCCGCTCTGTCGTCGCCAACGCCGGCGTCTTCAAGATCGGCATCGAGTTCGATACGCCGCTCTCGCTCAAGCCCGCCGAACAGGCCGCCCTCGCCTGCTTCCGCAACGCGTAGCAGGTCGCCCGTTCCACCCGACGGATCGCCGACCCCGGAAAAAATCCGTCCGGAGCCCCTGCCTCTTCGTCATGGGTATCACGAACCCGTCTCGGGATACCTGACGCCTTCAATTCTCCCGATGGCGAGCAGGAACGGGTTATCTCATCCTCGGGTCAGCTTTTTCCAGTCCATGTTCCACTGCTTTTTCAGCTTCTCTTGAAGTTCCTGCGGCGTGTTTCCGTAGGCCTCGACGACCGCCTTGATTCCTTGCACCGGGGCCTTCGTCCATCGGTGACGCTCCGCGTAGGCCGCAAACTGAATCTCGTGGACCTTGCGTCGGTGCCCGTTCTTCATGTAGTCAAACTCGCCATCGACTCGGCAATGGCTCTTGCCCAAAATCGGCGTCGTCGGGGTACAGGAGTCCTCGCAATACCGGGTCCTGGCCGCCGAGATCGGGATAAATCCCATCTGCTTGTTGTCCCAGGGCTTCTCCCGGCCGTTCGAGAGAGCCGCTTGCGACCGTGCGGAGGCGGAAAGGGCCTTCCTGCTTGCTAAAAGCTGGGCCACAGCCAGCAACCATTGCTCCATCTGAAGGAAATCGACCAATCTGACAACATGCCCTGCCGGCGGGACCGCCACTTCCGGCAGATCGCAATCCTGGTAATGGGCGCGAACCTCCAGAGCCGCATCGACCGCTTCCCGCATCACCTTCTCGTTCATCGAGTGATAGCCCTTGAGCATCATGTTCCGGCGGTAATAGTTGACGTGGTCGTAGGTCCTGAGCATGTCTTTGGGATCGTAGGTGAAATCGTAGAAGACCTTCGCGGCGTCCTGCATCTTTCGCAGGGATTGCTTGACCTCGGTATCGTTGCTCATGTTGCCCCCTGTAAGAGGCAGCCGCCCGCGTGACGGTGTCGCCGATCCCAACGCAGGGTTCGCCCGGAACTCATCATACCACGATCGGATCCTACGCACAAGCCCGGAGGCGGATATTGAGTGAGAAACCTAGCCACCCTGCCTCTGGGCCGGCACAGGGACCCGTCCGGAGCCGGCGCGGGCGGCCTGCCCCTGCGAAGGCCGGAGGTGAGGGGGGGTGTATTACGCCGGAAAACGCCAACTGCGAACCGGGAACTAAGAACTACCCCCCGTCAATCATCGATAATCAATTCGACACTTGCGTCTTCGCTTGATCGAAGAGGGACACGAGCAACTCAACCGCCTCTCGCGTCTCCGGAGGCTGGCGGGAGAGAATCAATGGATCGCGGTTGCTCCGCAGGAAATCCAGAGCGATGCGATGGGGCATAAAGGCTTCTTCTCCGTCTTCGATCCCTGAAATG
>CALMMH010001014.1 GCA_937868145.1 uncultured Phycisphaerales bacterium | reverse complement strand
CCCACGTGGACTGGGCGATGGAGAATGATCTAACGCTGATGCTGACCGTTGGCTGCGCTAATACGCCGCGGGAACAACAACCGCTCGGGCGCGGTCGGCCGTGGCTCAATGACGACGACTCGATGAAACAAGGCGTAAAAGAGGACTTAGCGTGGCTGCCCTCGTTTGACGAGGAGTTCCAACGGTATCTCAAGGGTGTGCTCGTACAGTATGGCTGGCCGAAAGGTCCGATCAACGCCGTCGAGTTGTGGAACGAGCCGTGGGAAGGTGTCTCCATCTCAGGCTGGGGCGCTGACTGCCTGCGATTCAGGGAGATATACCTGCGCATGGCACAGGCGGTGTTCGACGCAAGAAAAGAGGGAGGGGTGAAGATCCTGATCGGGGGTGCATGCTCATCCTCCAACACAAGGGACAAGCTCTTTTGCGACGGCACCGATACGTTCCTGCCGATCCTCGATTTCGTGAGCATTCACTACCAGCCCTTGGCTGCCGATCCGGCCCTTGAGCCCGGATGGATGAATCGCAAGAGCGAGTACGGCCCGGTGCGAGTGTGGGACACGGAAAGCTGGGTGGCCAACTCGGAGGACCGCATCGCCGCAGTGATTGCCACGATGCGTGCCATGGGCCAGAGCCGTACGGCCGGGATCTACCACGGAAACGTGTACGAGTCACAGAAGCATAAGATGGGCGACGGTGAGGCGGCCGTCGTCCAGGCCTGGGCCCCTGCAGCAGGTGTAGCCGCAGTCCAGAAATTCATCGGGCAGCGAGCGTTTCGAGAGCTGCTATTCAAGAACGGATTGCCCTGGATCCTGGTGTTCGACGGGATCACCAGCGCCGACGACGGAACGGTTGTCGTCGTTGGCGACCTCGGGGGCGCCTACGACAAGAATCGGTCGTTGTTTCGATCGGTGCGCGTCGATCCAGATGCAAGGCTGACGCTCTCAGACAACAACGGGGCCTTCAGATTGCTGGATTTCTACGGGAATCCGGTGCCGTCGAAGAACGGTAAGATCATTGTTCCGCTCAACGGTCTGGGGTACTTCCTGCGCACCGACGGCAGGACGGGGTCCTTCGCGAAGCTCACAGATGAACTGGCCGGGGCCCGAATTGATGGATACGCGCCTGTGGAGATCCTTGCCGCTGATCCGACAGCGCCGATTGACGAGAAGCCGACAATGAAGCTGCGACTGACAAACGTGTTGAACCGGCCAATCCGGGGAACGATCTCTGTCCAGTTGGGCGAGTTGAGCATCGAATCGCCCGGACAGAGTATCCGTCTCGAGGCCAACCAGACAACAGAGGTCCCGCTCCGAGTGGTCGGCGGACGTGCCAATGAGAACAACAGTTATCCGCTTTCTGTCAATTTCGACGCCGGCGCCGACGGCAAGGCTCAACACCGTGAGTTGATGCGAGTCAATGCGATGTCGAAACGGACGATCGCTATCGACGGCCACCTGGATGACTGGCAGGGTGTGATTCCTCAGCCAGTCGGGGACGGACAGCGAATCGGTCGAAGCCTGACGGAGGCCGCCTATCTGCCGTTCCAGAAGGTCGAGGAGTCACACGGCCCCGGCGCTGCCACGGCGTGGCTCGCCTGGGACCAGGACCACTTCTACTTCGCGGCGCGCGTGAGCGGCCAAGGCAAGGGGATGACCCGTTTTGAGACCCGGGACGATGACCGGTACTTCTACCCCGAGAAGGTCACGAACCAAGGCAAGGAGCTTGTCTGGCCGCAAGGGGTTCGGCGGTTCTCATATCGCAAAGATCCCGACCTTCCCTCGGGTAATGGACAGTTCAACATCCAGATCGCATTCAATGCTGTGCCCCCGGAGCAGAAGCCCATGCTGACGCACCCGGCCGGAACGATGCCGAGGTTCATGAGCTACATGGATACAGATTATGAATTCTCGCTGAACCCGGTGGCAGACGAATACGGCGGCGGCACGGAGATCGTCTGCTTGCTCAAGCCCGGCGCTCCTCGCAAGCACTTCTATCCACGTCAACCGAAAGCCCCGATGGACGGCGGCACCGTCAGGAGCGGCTCGCTCGTCGTTCGCCCCGATGGCGATGGGCGAATCTTCGAGTGTGCGATTCCCTGGAGCGAGATGCCACGAGTGAAGCAGCGTCTGGACGCCGGAGAAACGGTCAAGTTCTCCTATCGCGTTAACAACGGTCCTGCAGCGTATGAATTGGCGGTGGGCCGAAGCGTTTCCAAAGACAATCCTTGGGCCTTTCACAACGACTGGTCCACGCATTGGGCGAATGAGCTGGAATTCGGGGCCGAGAAGTAGGATTCTGGACCGCGTGCAGCTCACTCCTCATCAAGGACGAGTATCCAGTCATGGCCTCTGCCTTGTATAGGGGCCTGCCGGCTTCGCCTGCAAGGTCGGCCACCACTGCGAGAGCTTCGTCAGACAGCGGGTCTGTCGCAACCATGGGCGACATTGCCTCACCTTCGCGGAGGTGTCCAGCGAAACATCATCACGTGGTTCAGACCGGCGTTTTCCAGGAAGAGGACGTACTCGCCGTTCTTGCGTAGTGTGACGTTCAGGGCGTTATCCGAGTCAACGCAACCGCCGCTGCCTTTGAAGCCGTTGATGTCCGGCCGGATCGTGCCGATGTAGCCGCCGTCGTCCAACCGGTGGACGCGAATGAGGCCGTAGCCGTAGGCGACGAAGAGGTACTTGCCGCAGGCCTGCATCGCCACCGGCGCGCCACCGCCGTAGCCGGTGTCGGGAGTGTAGGACTTGTCGTTGAGCGGCAGATTGATTGTCCATCGCTTGGTCCTGCACGCCGGGTCGGACCAATGGTCAAAGCAGATCAGCAGGTTGCAGGCGTTTTCCTCGGTGCCGAGCGAACCGCCGGCGATCATGACGTCGTCGCCGGGGACGTAGAATAGCCGTCGAAGCCGGTCGCCGGAGAACTGCGGCGGGTACTGGTAGGAGACCTCGGAGGCCCGGCGATAGATGGGGTTGCCGCGCGGGTCGATCCCTTCGCAAGGGAGATGGAAGATCGTCCCGTCTCCCGAGCATTGCCAGATGCCGGCCGCGGCATCCAGGTGCATGAAGCCCCAGCGGGGCTTGCGGTCCACCGAGGCGAACTCCGCGGCGTCAGGCGCACCGTCGCCGCTGGCGTCGGTCCAGATGAAGGTTTCGGCGTCCTCCGGCCAGCGTTTTCCATTCTCAGGGCGCCACGTGCTGGCGCCAGCCACACACCCGCACGGGGCCGCTACGCAGCCTTCGCCAAACTTGTAGATCTCCAGGCTGCCGGTGCCTTGAGCGCCGCAGTAGAGGAAGAGCTTGCCGCCGATCCGCCGCACGCCGTTGATCAGGCGATGGCTCGGGCCGTGGAGGTCTGTCACACGGCTGTCGCTTGGATACTTGAAGCGATCGACGCTCAGTCCAATTAGTGACTGCTCGCTACCAGGAGGCTTGCTCCAGTCCATGTGGAAGACGTTCTCCTTGGTGTAAACGACGTTCTCATTGGCCGGGTCGGTACAGGCCGTATCCAACCAGTTGCCCAAGCCATAAACGTCCCACAGTCGTTGACCCGAGGGGGAGTAGGCCTCGATGACGGCGTTGTACCAGGAGCCCAAGACACCGGCGACGTAGAGATGGCCGGCGGCATCGAACGCAAGGCCGCGGATCCAGTGGAATTTCTGGGGCTGATATCTTCCGGGCTCGCCCGAGAAGATGCCCCCTTCCGTGCCCAAGGCGCCCACCTTCTTGGGGATCCCCGCGACATCGTAGATCCAGATCTGGCTGTGCCGGTTCAACCCGCCCACCAGCAGACGACCTTTCGGATCAAACGTCAGCGCACAGGGGTTCTCGAAGTCGGTGATCTCCGGCCCGGGCTGACCGTCCTGGGAGAAGGAGATGATCTTCACGCCGCCCCTGTCGAAGGGCTCCTCGCCCAGCTTGCCTTGAACGACCCAGATCTGACCGTCAGCACCGACAGCGATCGGTCCCGGGCTCGGGGCGGCGAAGGAGCGAACCTCCTTCATCGTCGCCGTATCGAGGACCCGGACTCTGCCTGCCTGGGCATCGCTGAGGTAAAGCTCTCCGTTGCGCAAGGCCAAACCGTGAATGCTACCGCTGGTGCTCGGCGTGCGGTTGTAGGCCTCGTCCCCGAGGCGCGTGCGGAACAGGCCGACCCCCGTGCCGATGTAGACGTAGGAATCGTCCACCGCGACCGCGGACGCGCTGCTGCCAAACCCGCTGTCATAGTCGTACTTGGTGATGAACTTGCCGGCTTTGTACGAGGCGACTCCGCCGTAGCCTTCAGCCACACCCGCAGAGAAAACCGTCCCGTCCGGCGTCACGGCAATGGCGATGGCGGTGACCGGCACCGATTGGTGCCCCTTCTGAGTGGCGAACGAGTTCGCCAGCCAGGAATGGACTACGGAGCCAGGCAGGTCGCCCCCCGACGGGGTGTCCCTCGCTTCGACACGACCCAGGTTGAGCGTGCAGAGGCAGGCCAACGCTAGTTTATGGAAACAGTATTTTTGCACGGAATCACCTGTTCTCTTTCGGACGGGGGAAGCGCTTCCACCGCCCAACAATAACTATATGGACCCGCGTATGATGCGGGAATCGTCGTTTCGGTCCGTATAAGACCTCGGCGGGTCTTCTCTCGAAGGCGTGACAAAGATCATCGTCGTCTCTTGCACCTCCAACATCCGATTCTCCTTCGCCTACAGCCATGGTCATAACGCGCCACACCGAGCAAGGCAAGAAGAGAGCATCCGAGTCTCCGTTTTCTTGCGTATCTTGGGGGTAGCCGTTGGCGAAGTGCGGTGAAAAGGGTTTTGTGAAGTAGCGCAGATCAGGTACCCCGACACCCGGGCCGTGATCGGTTACAGCTATGACGAGGTCGGCCACTTGACGAAAGTCGAGAGCCTCTGGGGGGTCGCGAATCCCCCGGCTCGTGTCATCCTGACTGAAATGGTCTTGCGGATTGACAGCAAGGGACGGGGGGCGGTATTCCTGTGTGTCGATTGCGTTGTTTCCGGCGGTGTTCATTATCCTCTGAGGAGCGGACGAATGAGAACGACAACGAGGTTGCGGCTCCACACGATCATCCTGTCCTTTGGGCTCGTGAGCTTGCCGGCGGGCGCCCTCGGCCGCGAGATCGACATGAGGGCCCACTGGAATGAGAAGGTCC
>CALMMH010001013.1 GCA_937868145.1 uncultured Phycisphaerales bacterium | reverse complement strand
ATGGTGTTCCGTCAAGGCGCCGCATCGACATGTGCGGGATTGTTGATCGGGGTTCTGCTGGCGATCGCCCTGGCGAGGTTGATTCGCGCCGGTTTCTACGGCATCAGCCCAATGGATCCGCTGAGCATTATCGCCACGATAGTTCTGCTTGCGTCAGTCTCCCTCCTGGCCGGCTATGTTCCCGCCCGGCGGGCAGCGAAGATCGATCCGATGGCGGCGCTGAGATGCGAATGAAAAGGAATTGTTGGCTCACAGTCGACGGCGGGAGCCGGGGGACCACAAAGCGTCAACGGACGACTGTCAACTAATGGCTGGGAATTGAGAACTGGAGTTGTGCAATGACGATTCTGTGGCAGGACATTCGACATGGATTCCAGATGCTGGCGAAGAACCCCCGTTTTACGCTCACGGTGGTGGCCATGCTGACGGTGGGCATCGGAGCCAATACTGCCATCTTCAGTATCGTGAACGGCGTGCTGTTGCGTGCGCTGCCTTATGACCAACCCTCGCAGTTGGTCTATCTCTGGGAGGATCCTTCAGGCAGGGGGCGAGACAAGAACTCCGTCGCTTGCGCCCAGTTCGCGGACTGGAAAGAGCAGGTCACCACGATGGAAAGCATCTCCGTCATTCGCAGGGTCGGACTGAATCTCACGGGCGAAGGCCGCCCGGAACGGCTTTGTGTGCAAATGGTTTCAGCCAGTTACCTCCACATCCTGCGTATGTCGCCATTGGTGGGACGAGGCTTCCTGCCGGACGAAGATCGGCCCGGCCGGGAAAAGGTGGTCGTTCTCACGCATCAACTCTGGCAGCGCCACTTCGGCGGCGCGACGAACCTCGTGGGACGCTCGATCCGACTGGGGGACGACAGTTATTCGGTGGTCGGCATTCTGCCTGCCAAACCGTCGCTCCCGGTCGAATGCGATGCTCTGATTCCGTTCGTGGTGGGCAGCGAAGGATGGCACCAATCCCGAAACGATCATCGGCTGCGGGTCATCGGTCGGCTCAAGCCGGGGAGCACGCTGGAAATGGCCCGCGCGGAAATGGCGGTGATCACGCAGCGGCTCAGACCTCTGTATCCCGCGTGGAAGAAAGATTGGGGCGTGACCGTCGTGCCCATGCACGAGGAGATCACCGGGGCGATTCAACCTCAACTGTGGGTGTTGTTCGGCGCGGTGGGGTTTGTGCTTCTGATTGCGTGCGCCAATGTCGCCGGCTTGTTGTTGGTTCGGATGGCCGAACGCCGGAAGGAAATGGCCATCCGTGCCGCACTGGGAGCGGGACGTTGGCGAGTGATTCGGCAATTGCTGACGGAGAGCCTGCTGCTGTCGCTGATGGGCGGGGCTCTGGGGATGTTGTTGGCCGTCTGGTGCGTTCGCCTCTTCACGGCGTTGGCCGAGGACAGCTTGCCTCGCACGCAGGAGATTGGGGTCGATTCTTCGGCGCTTGGATTCGCGCTGTTGATGTCGGTTGCCACCGGTGTGCTCTTCGGTCTGGCGCCGGCGCTGCGACTGGCCGGCTTGAACCTGACCGAGGCGATCAAGGAGCGACATCGCGTCGGTTGGGCCCATTCGGACAGCCGCATTCGTGGGGGACTGATCGTCGCGGAAATTGCCCTGGCGTTGATGCTGCTGGTGGGGGCAGGGCTGCTCCTGCAGACGCTGTTCCATTTGCAAGCTGTCCCTGCGGGATTCAATCCGCAAGGTGTGCTGGCCATGGACATCTCCCTTGATGACGACAGCCATCCGGCGGGTGACCGACGTGCCATCTTCCTCAGAGAAATCGGTCAGCGTCTCGAATCGTTGCCCGGAGTGCAGGCCGTCGGCGCCGCCACCACGCTGCCCATGGCCGGCTGGACGGATAGTTCGGTGCGGGCGGAAAGCAGTCCGGATCAGGACTCATATTACATCTCTGCCGATTACGATTTCATATCCGGGGATTTCCATGAGGCCATGGGCATCCCTTTGTTGCGTGGACGGCTCTTCGCCGAGGGCGATGATTCCACCAGTGTTCCGCGGGTCGCGATCATAAACGAGGCGCTCGCGGGCAAAGTGTTTCCGAACGGAGATCCGCTCGGGCAGCGGGTCCAATTCCACGGCCAATTCTGGGGGATCGTCGGCGTTGTCGGCAACGTTCGCCATCGTGGGTTGGACAGGGACGAGCGAGAGCACATCTATCTGCCGCAGGCGTTCAGTGGTTTCCCATGCAGCCTGGTGGTGCGTACGAAAGTGCCGCCGTTGGCTCTGGCGGAAACCATTCGCAGCGAGATCCTGAAGGTGGATCCTGACCAGCCCGTGTCGAACGTTCGTACTCTGGAACAACTCGTGGCTCAGGCCGCGGGCCATCGCCGTTTCATGTTGGTGGTGGTCGGGCTCTTCGCCGCCGTCGCGGTGTTGTTGGCCGCGATCGGGCTCTATGGAGTCATGGCGTACTCGGTCAGCCAGCGCACTGGCGAGATTGGGATTCGGATGGCGTTAGGGGCAGAACAGAGCGACGTGCTTCTCCAAGTCATGAAGCAGGGGCTGACGCTCGGTGTTCTGGGGGTGATCGTGGGTCTCGTCGGGGCGTTTACCCTCACGCGTGTTCTGGCTCACCTTCTGTTTGGAGTCACTCCTCGCGATCCGCTGACCTTTGCCGGCGTGGCTGTCTTGTTGGTGGTCGTAGCCCTGATCGCCTGCTGGCTCCCGGCCAGACGCGCCATGAGGGTCGATCCGATGACGGCGCTGAGATGCGAATGAGAAACGAGACCATGTTTGAAGGATGAATGGCATGGGTGTTTGGCAAGACGTACGGTACGGCGTTCGAATGTTGGCGAAGAGTCCGGGCTTCACGGCGGTGGCCGTGCTGACGCTGGCGATCGGAATCGGCGCCAACATCGCCATGTTCAGCGTGGTCAACGCGGTTCTACTGCGACCTTTGCCGTTCGAGGAGCCGGATCGGTTGGTCGTGGTCCAGCAACGCGGCAGGCAGCAGGGATGGACGACCGGCTTTTCGTATCCGGACTTTCTCGACTGGCGCGAGCAGAACCCGGTGTTTGAGGAGTTTGCCGCCTACACGCGGGCCGAGTTCGACTTGGTCGATGCCCAAGGCGCCAGCAAGATCAATGGCGCGATGGTCTCGCCCAACTTCTTCGCCGTGCTGCGATCGTCCGCTCACCTGGGCCGGACGTTGGTCGAAGCCGACGGCCGGCCGGACAGTGAACCGGTGGCGGTCGTGAGCCGCGAGTTCTGGGCAGGTCGGCTGGGGCAGGACAAGGACGTCCTGGGGCGGACCCTTGCCATGCAGGATAAGACCTACACGATCGTGGGGATACTGCCGCCTGGCTTCCGCTATCCCGAGTCTCTCGGGGATGCCCAAATCTGGACTGTTCTGCGTCCCGCGAATGAGGAATGGTGGACCAATCGGCACAATTGCTGGCTCAGTGTCGTGGGCCGCCTCAAGCCGGGCCTCTCCATGGACCAGGCGCAGCCTCTGCTCAATGAGATGCATGGGCGGTTGGCCCGGGCCCACGGGACCGCGGAGGGCGACGTGCTCGTCCACGGCCTTCGCGACATGGTCGTCCGGGGTGTGCGAACCACGCTCTGGGTGCTTTCAGCGATCGTTGGACTCATTCTGCTGATCGTCTGCGCCAACGTGGCGAACCTGTGTTTGACCCGCGCCTCATCGAGGGAACGCGAAATGGCCATTCGCGGGGCCCTCGGCGCCGGCAAGATGCGTCTGCTTCGCCAATGCCTTACGGAGAGCATCTTACTGTCATTGGCAGGGGGAATCGCGGGATCGATCGCTGCAATCTGGACGGTGACTCTCTTCCGCGTTGGGATCGCGGAGTTCGTGCCCCTGTCCGACTCCGTTTGCATTCGGCCCGGAGAGTTGCTGTTTGGTGTAGGGATTTCGTTGTTGGTGGGAGTGGCTCTCGGCGTCGCTCCGTTCTGGGTCGTACAGCGATCGGCCGCGGGCCACGTTCTGACGGAGCGGCGGGGTACGTCAAGACATCACGCTTCGCTCTCCAACGTGATCATTGGGGGACAGATCGCGGCGGCTCTGGTTCTGTCCGTCGGAACCTCGCTGATGGTTCGCAGCATGATGCGGCTGTCGGCGGTGAACGCCGGGTTCAACCCGGAAAGCCTGATCACATTCGAGGTCGGCCTGCGGCGGATGAACGAGCAGCAGCGATGCCAGTTCAGTCGGGACTTCCTGAGACGGCTCAGTGCGCTGCCGTCGGTTAGCGGCGTGTCGTCGGATTCCTCCATGCCATGCGACCCTCGCGGGAGCAGCGCTCCGGTGTCCGTGGAGGGGTGGGCGGCCCCCGACGGCAAACCCATTCGAGCCTGTCTGCACAACATCGGTGAGGGCTATTTCAGGACGCTGCAAATCTCGCTGCGGAAAGGCCGCGACATCTCACTGGCCGAGCACGAACTGAAGGCTCGCGTCGTCGTGATCACGGAAAGCCTGGCCCGGCTGTTCTGGCCGGATTCCGATCCGATCGGTCGGCAACTCATCTGCTGCGGCAAGTCGTACGAGGTCATCGGCGTGACGGCGGACCTCGTGCAGGGCAATGTCAAGATCGACAAGCCGCACCATGCGTTCTTCCCCTTCGACACGCTGTTCCCCAGTTCCGAACTCCAAGTCGTCGTTCGCGCCCAGGGCGACGGGACCTTCGTCATCGGTCAGATCCGAGCGATTCTCAAGAGCATCGACGCGACGCTGCCACTTCATAGCGTGAGCACGTTCAGGGCGCGGATGAACGAGTGCATCAACCAGGAACGATTCACGACGACGTTCCTGGCGGTCTTTGCGGGCATCGCGCTGCTGCTGATCGTCATCGGTCTCTACGGCGTCGTGTCCTACGCGGTGGCCCAGCGGACGCGGGAGATCGGCGTCCGCATGGCGTTGGGCGCCACAAGCCGTAAGGTTCTGACGGCCGTGTTGAGAGAGGGGCTCAGACTGGCGGCGATCGGCGTCTTCCTGGGATTGGCGGGAGCCTTGGCCGTGACCCGAGTCCTGTCCAGTTTTCTGTACAAGGTCAGTCCCACGGATCCGCTGACGTTCGCCGGCATGACCGTGCTCCTGGTCGCTGTGGCTTTGGCGGCCAGCTATGTCCCGGCCCGCCGGGCGGCGAGAGTCGATCCCATGGTGGCGTTAAGACATGACTAGGAGATATTGA
>CALMMH010001012.1 GCA_937868145.1 uncultured Phycisphaerales bacterium | reverse complement strand
AAGAAAGTCCCTCGCTCGGTGAGGATCACCTTGTCATTCTTGCAGGAACGGATCTTGTCGGCGACGTTGCCCATTTCGCCGGGAGAGACGAACTGCCCCTTCTTGACGCTGATAGGCCTGCCCGTCTCGGCGCAGGCGACGAGCAAATCGGTCTGACGGCAGAGAAACGCCGGCACCTGGAGGCAATCCACCGTCGCGCCAACTTCGGCTGCCTGAGCCGGTTCGTGAATGTCGGTCATCACGGGCAGCCCGCTCTCGGCTCGCACTTTCGCCAGGATCTTCATGCCCTCGGTCAGCCCCGGACCACGGAAGCTCGAATAGCTGCTGCGGTTGGCCTTGTCGAAACTGGCCTTGAAAACGAACGGCACGCCGGTGTGACCGGAGATCTGAACCAGCCGGTCGGCGATTTCGAGACACAGCTTCTCGCTCTCGATCACGCACGGCCCGGCCATCACAAACAGCGGAGCGCTGAGCCCTACCTCCACGTTGCCAATCTTGAAACTCGTCCCTGTCGCCACGATCACTTTCTCACTTGTAGGGTGGGGCTTGCCCCACCAGTTCATGTCGGTGACGAGGGGATCGGTGGGGCAAGCCCCACCCTACAGACTCCCTGTCACAAGTATATTTCACGTGTCTGCAACGCCAGTTGAGACAATCGCTCGTCGATCATGCAGGCGTAGCTGGCCATGATGTGCGGCGAGTCCGACAATCCGAGCGCAGCCTGCACACGCGCGATCGTATCGGAGTCGGGTCCTTCGATTTCCACGAACACCCCCAACAAGGGCAATTCGTCGAGAGCCACTTCACACCCCTGCAACTGCCACAGGCGACGCCTCTTGTTGAACGCCAGGGCCTTGACGTACCCGAGCGACTCCAGGAGCAACGCCATCGCCTCGGCGTCGCTCACCTCGGTCTCCAGCTCGACCCGCTTCTTGTAGTCGTCCTGCTCTTTCGGACCTTTGTACGCCAGAATGAACCGCTCCCGGCCGCCCTTGCTGTCGGCCCGCAGACGCAGGGCCTTGTCCGTTCGGGTCAAATCCCGGCCGGCTGTGTCGTAGTAGCGATCCGTCTGGATCGTCTCGCGCAGGAACGACGCGCCGCACCGGAGGAGGCTCTGCTCGACCGCCTCCAGCGAATCCACCTTCAGTTTGGCTTCGATCTCCGAACGCATAGGACAACCGTCACACCACGATGTTCACCAATCGGCCTTTGACCACAAGCACCTTCTTGGGAGTCTTGCCTCCCAAAGCGGCGATCACCTTCTCGCTGGCCAGCGCAACCGCTTTGACCGACTCATCGTCCGCCTCGGCGGCCACGACGATGCGGTCCTTTACCTTGCCGTTGACCTGGACCGCCAGCTCAAGCTGTTTCTCGCGAGCCAGCTCTTCATCGTATTGCGGCCACGGCTCGTGGGCCAGGCTGCGATTGTGCCCCAGACGCGACCACAACTCTTCCGCGACATGCGGCGAGAACGGCGCCAAGATCAAAACGAACGATTCGAGCACGGACTTGGGCCGGACCTCCTGACGGGCGAGGTGGTTCACGAAGATCATCATGGCGCTGATGGCGGTGTTGAAACCGAACGTCTCGACGTCGCCGCCGACCTTGCGAATGGTCTGGTGCAGCAGTCGCAGCGTTTCCTCATCGGCCTGGGCGTCGCGGACGGCAGGATCGAGCCGGCCCGTTTCCTCGTTCACGACCATTCTCCAGGCCTTCTGAAGGAACCGGTACACGCCCTGGACGCCCTGCATGTTCCACGGCTTCATCGCCTCCAGCGGGCCCATAAACATCTCATAGAGCCGCATGGAGTCGGCGCCGTACTCGACGATGACGCTGTCCGGGTTCACCACGTTGCCGCGGGACTTGCTCATCTTCTGACCGTCCTCGCCGAGGATCATGCCCTGGTTGATGAGCCGCGTGAACGGCTCGGTCGTGCTGACGTATCCTCGATCGAACAGGAACTTGTGCCAGAACCGCGAATAGAGCAGATGCAGCACGGCGTGCTCGGCGCCGCCGATGTAGAGATCCACCGGCATCCAGTAGCGTTCCTTGGCCGGGTCCCAGCCCTGCTGCGAATTCTTCGGATCCATGTATCGCAGATAGTACCAGCAACTGCCGGCCCATTGCGGCATCGTGTTGGTCTCCCTTTTGGCTGGACCGCCGCACTGAGGACAGACCGTGTTCAGCCACTCGGTCGCCTTCGCCAAAGGCGGTTCGCCCGTCGCAGGAGGCGTGTAGTCCGTCACCTCCGGCAACATCAACGGCAAAGCCGTCTCCGGAATCGCCACCACGCCGCACTTCTCACAGTGCACGACCGGGATGGGCTCGCCCCAATACCTCTGCCGGCTGAACAGCCAATCCCGCAGTTTGTAGTTGATCGCCTTCTTGCCCAGGCCCTTCTCGGCAAGCCAAGCCGTGATCTTGGTCTTGGCCTCGCCAGTAGGCAGACCGGTGATGGAGACGTCCGGACCGGTGGAGTTCACCGACGTCCCGTCGTCGACGAAGCCGTGCCAGTCCACCTTCGGGTCCGGCGGCTGAACCACCTGGATCACCGGCAGATTGAATTTCTGGGCAAATTCGAAGTCGCGGGTATCGTGAGCGGGCACCGCCATGATGGCGCCGGTGCCGTAGCTGGCCAACACGTAATCCGCGATCCAGATCGGAATCTTGTCCCGATTGACCGGGTTGACGGCGTAGTTGCCGGTGAAGACGCCGGTCTTCTCTTTGTCCAGCGACGTACGCTCCAGTTCGCTCTTGCGGGCGGCCTCCGACCGATAGGCGTGGACGGCCTCTCGCTGCTGCGACGCCGTGATCTTCCCGACCAGCGAATGCTCCGGCGAGAGCACCATGTAGGTGGCGCCGAAGAGCGTGTCGGGTCGAGTGGTGAACACGCGGAGCTTCTGCCCCGCCGCGGGTCCCTCGGCGATTTCGAAGTCCACTTCCGCGCCTTCGCTGCGGCCGATCCAGTTCCGCTGCATCTCCTTGATCGACTCCGACCAGGTGACGAGCTTGAGATCCTCGAGCAGCCGATCGGCATAGGCGGTGATCCGAAGCAACCACTGCCGCATCGGCCGGCGCACGACGTTCTGATGCCCTTTGCGGTCGCATTTGCCGTCCTTCACTTCTTCATTGGCAAGCACCGCCTTGCAGCCTTCGCACCACCAGACCGGCACCCAGTTCTCATAGGCCAGTCGCAAGTCCGATACGGTCTTGCGAACGAAGGCCTCCCTCTGTTGGGGATCGTTCCCGGCCTCCTGCGCCGCCTTGCGCCACGACGCGAGGAACGCGCTGCTCTCCCATTCGGACCTGCGCCGGGGCTTCTCCGCCAGCGCATCTTCGAGGAGCGAAATATCGACCGCCTTGGCCCACGAAGGATCGTAGTAGCTGTTGAACAGCTTCAGGAAGATCCACTGGGTCCATCGGAAGTAAGCCGGATCGGTGGTGTCCACTTCACGGTCCCAGTCGTACGAGAAGCCCAGCATCTTGATCTGGCGGCGGAAGGTGTTGATGTTCTTCTTCGTCGTGATGGAGGGATGGGTGCCCGTGTCGATGGCGTATTGTTCAGCGGGCAGGCCGAAGGCGTCCCAGCCCATCGGGTGCAGGACGTTGAACCCCTTCATCCGCTTG
>CALMMH010001011.1 GCA_937868145.1 uncultured Phycisphaerales bacterium | reverse complement strand
CGTGCGCCGCGGCGGTTTCGCCCGGCGTCCAGTTCATCGCCGTGTCGACGGGCACATCGGTCGACAGATCCTCGGGGTTGGGGTCCTGCGCCAGGGAGGCGTCCGTCAGACCGGTCATGATCTTTTTGACCTCGACGTCGGACAGTGCACGCTCCCAGAGCTGCACGTCGTCGATCATGCCGTTGAAGAAGGTCCCGCCGCGGCTCCGCCTTCCGATGGTGACAGAGGCGGTGTTCTTCGGCATCTGGCCCGCGTAGGCGTACTCCTCGCCCAGCACGCCGTCGATGTAGCATTTGAAGACCTGCCCATCGTAGGTCGCAGCGATGTGGTGCCACTCGCCCGCCGGCGGGGAATCCGGAGAGCAACCGTCTCTGCCCTCGTTGTTGTAGAATTGCCAGAAGATCACGCCCGTGGCGTCCTCGGTCAGCTCGTAGGGGAGGTCGTTGACCGCCCATCCACCCTTGCTGAGAATCGCCATCTCGCCCGCGGCGTTCGCCCGCATGTTGGTCCAGGCGGCGATGGTGATCTGGTTCGTCATGTCCAGCAGCGTGTTGGCCGGGATCTCCACGTAATCGGCGCTGCCGTTGAAATCCAGGGCCCCGCCGACCGCGCTGGCGACCCACGTGGGGCTGCCGCGGAGGGTTCCGTCCAAGCCGTTGCCGGAGGAGTCGTAGGCAATCGAGCCCTGGCCCTCATCGAAGGTCCAGTAGCCCACGAGGCCCGCGGGCCCTGCGGCGGCGGCACGCGCCATGGCCAAGATGGCGACCACGGCGGCCACGCACCACAACAGGAGATGCTTGTGTTCCATGGTGATCCTCCTTCCAAGAATAAGGATAAGCGAATGAACCGGTTGTGCTCACGGAGAAAACACTTGTCGATTCCGGCGTATCTGCCGCCATCGATGAGGACGAAAACGTCCCGGCGGCCGTCTGAAGGAGTCGAAACAATCGGGCGAGATGCGCGGTCAGTTTTCTGAGAGCCGGACGATAAAAGACAGTCCCTGTTCTGCACTCGAATACCAACGCTACAATTCCAAGTCTACTGCACGGATACAGGAAATGCAAGCAAGTTCCCCGGTCGCGTGCCCGCGATGTGCGGCTAGATTTCGTGGGGTCGGCGTCTTCCTTGAGGGTGGCAGCCTCAAGCCCTCAGGGCTTGGGGATGGCCTGACTCGCGCAGGGAGCCGGTTCGCATTCGACCATCCCCAAGGCCTACCGGCCTTGAGGATGCCACCCGGAGCTCCCACGAAACGTAGTCGCATACTGCCCGCGTGCAGGACTGTGTTCGTGGTTCCACCGGCGCCGGCGGGGTTCGACAGATTCGAGGATTGCGTTTATCGCATTGGGGATACCAGCGGAGAGGGGGTCCTACGGTGCTCTCGCAGAAATGGAACGGCACCCCCTGCGCTGCGGCATTCCTGCCAAGGGCGAGGGCAAGCCCGCCCTTGCGAAGGGGAAGGCGGGGGCTTATACTGTTCGTCACAAGGCTGGAAGGGATCTCATGAGCGACGTTGTGCTGAACCGGATCGTTCACTTGCTGAGTTTTGCCTGGCTGACCGGCCCGATCTTCGACAAGGAGATGCGGGTCTCCAGCCGGCGACGGCGGAACTATGTCCTTCGGTTCCTCCACATCGGGCTGTTCACGTTCCTGCTGGCCATCGTCTGGGCCGAGACGATGCCGTACCACAGCGCCTGGGCCTATCAGAGTTCCCGCATGGCTCTGGCCGGACAGGCCATCGTCAACGTCGTCCTCTGGTTCGAGTTCGTCACGATGCAGGCGATCGCCGTCGTCATGCTCAGCACGTCGATCAGCGACGAGATCACCCATCGCACCCTCGGCGTCCTGATGACGACCCCCATCGGGAGCTTTCAGATCGTCGTCGGCAAGCTGCTCAGCAAGCTGCTGCAATTGCTGCTGTTGCTGGCGATTTCGCTGCCTCTGCTGGCGATCGTGCGGGTGTTCGGCGGCGTCCCGTGGGACCTGCTGCTCTGCGGTCTGTGCGTGACGTTGACGACGACTCTGTTCGTCGGCTCGTTGAGCCTGTTCTTCTCGATCTTCACCCGCCGGGCGTACGCGGTGATCGTCACGACGATCGTGACGCTCGGGCTGTTGTTCGTCCTGATTCCGCTGCTTGCGGCGTTCCTGGAGTATTACCCCCAGGAGCCGCCGGCCTCGTTCTGGCGCACGTTGTCGTACGTGAATCCGTATGCCGTTCTGGTCGCGGCGACCGCGTCCACCTATGGTTCCCAGTTGTTCGCCACGATGTGGTGGCCGGGCCATTGCGGCGTCATGCTGGGCGCGTCCGGCGTGATTCTGCTGCTGGCCATGATCCTGGTCCGCAAAGCGGCCCTGCGTCAGGCGATGGGGCAGACGGGCCTCTGGTCGGGCCGGGGAAGCAGGAGGCCGGAGAAGAGCATGGCCGAGGGGCGGGTCGCACGGGTCATAGGACCGCCCGTATTGTGGAAGGACTGTCGTGTCTCGCTGCTGGGCAAACACAGGGCGATGAACCTCGTCGGAGGGATCGTTGTCTTCGGGCTGATCTGTCTGACGTACGCGCTGTGCGCCAATGAGGATTCCCTCTTCGAGCCCCAGGTCCAGTCGGCCTACATAATCGTCTTCTTCCTGGTGGCGATGCTCTTCACCACGGTGTCGCCGGCGACGTGCATCGCCTCGGAGAAAGCGGCGCAGACCTGGTCGCTCCTGCTGACCACATCCATCGGTGAATGGGAGATCCTGGCCGGCAAGTTCGGCGGCGTGGTGCGTCGCTGCCTGGCGGCCTGGACGCTGCTGTTCGCCCACCTCGCGTTTTTCGCCATCGTCGGGTACGTCCATCCGGTGGCGATTCTCCAACTGGGGCTGATCGTTCTGTGGACGACGGTCTTCCTCTCCT
>CALMMH010001010.1 GCA_937868145.1 uncultured Phycisphaerales bacterium | reverse complement strand
CGCACGAGGTCGTCAGAAAAGCCAATGACCGGGGCATCGTCGTCTGGCTCGTGCCGGCGTATCTCGGTTACGCCGGAGGCGACGAGGGCTGGTTCCGTGAGATCAAAGCGAGCGGCCCGGAGAAGCTGCGCGCCTATGGCCGATTCGTCGCAGAGCGGTTTGCCGACCTGCCCAACATCGTCTGGGTCATGGGAGGAGACTTCACCCCTGAGCCAGCCGACCAATGGACGGCCGCTGAGTTGGCGGAGGCCATTCGCCGGATCGATTCCGTGCACCCGATAACCGGGCATGGCTCGTCATCCAGTTCAGCCGTCAGCGCCTTTGGCGAACGACCCTGGCTGGCAATCAACGCGGTCTACACCTACGAGCCCACGCTCTTCAAACGCATGCTGGCTGAGTACGGCCGGCATCCGGTTCGCCCTTGCATCCTATTCGAATCCCGGTACGAGGACGAACACGATTCGCGTCCCGAGCAGATTCGTCGACAGGCCTACTGGGCCATGCTCAGCGGGGCCTGTGGACAGTTCTTCGGCAACAATCCGATCTGGCACCTCGACGGGCCGGGGATTACCGAGCCGAAGACGACCTGGCAGCAGGCGCTGGACAGCGTCGGTTCGCAGGACATGGTCCGGCTGCGGAAGCTGTTCGTCGCGCTGCCTTGGCAGCGGCTGGCGCCGGAGCAGGGCCATGCCATCGTCACAGACGGCTACGACGACGTCGTCGCCACCGCCCTGACCGCGCAGACCGACGACCGGAAGCTCTCGGTGACGTACATTCCCTCGACCGGGACCGAGTCCCGGGCACTGACGGTTGATTTGACCCAATTCGCCGGGACGGTGATCGCGCAATGGTACAATCCGACGAACGGGTGCAGCACCGTGATCGGCGGCCCGCTCCTGGCTGACCACAACGCTCATGTGTTTCGTACGCCGGGCAACAACGAGACCGACACCAACGACTGGCTCCTGATCCTCCAAGCAATGTAGGACAGATCCGGGAGAAAGCCGGCATTACACCTACACATTTCACAGCACAGTCCTCGCTCTGCTCCCAGGCGAGAAAGACCATCGCCAAGCTGCGCTTGACGCTGCCACCCGGACGCAGTTTCAAGTTGGAAGCGTGAAGTGGGAAGCAAGAGGAAGCGGAAGCCGCATCATCCCCCCCTCCGACTTCACACCTGAAACTTGACACTTCCCCACTCGCCAAGATCCCGCCTCATGGCGTCACTACGAACGGTCACAGGACGCCAGCGTTTCGGCCATTTGGATTTGGGTCCTTTGGATTTGTTTCGGATTTCGTGCTTCGGATTTATGCGTCGTCAGAGGACGCGGTCTACGATGTATCTCGCGCCGAGGAAGATGTCGGCGGCCAGGGCTGTGCAGAGGATCGCCCAGCGGAGCCAGTGGACGCGGAGCTTCATGTGCGTCAGCCAGAAGATGATGCCTGTGGCGACTGCGCCACCGAGGTAAACACACGCGGCTTGGACAAAGAGACGCGCGTAGCCGTCGGCCAGGCCCAGGATCACCTGGAAGCACTTGGCTGCGAGCAAGAGAGCCACGATCGCCAGGATGCCCAGCGTGATCACCGCCGCGAGGATCCATTTGCGGTCGTTGTAGCCCGCGGAGATCAGGCCGTGAAGGCCGATGCCGGAGAGGGCCGCACACCAGGTCAGCGGGACGCTCAGCCAGAGGATCGGACTGACGCCGAGCCAGGCGAGTTGGCTTGTGTCGAGGAACGATTTGCTGAAGGCCAGGACGAAGCCCGCTAGCACCAGGACGAAGAAGCTGTAACGATGGGCCTTGGCCATCATGGCAATGCCCAGGACCAAGGCCGCCATGGGGACGTGGTAGAGACCCAGGAGGGCCGTGCTGCGGTCGATCAACGCCAGGGGGGCGATGAAGCCAACCAGGTCGCTCGGTCGGACGTCCACATGGAGGGGAGCGGCGAAGAGCCCTCGTGCGGCTGAGAGGCGAAAGAACAGAACGATCGCTGCGAAGGGGACAAAGAGCAGCGTCAGACCCGCTGCTTTGCCCCAGCGTTTTTCCGCGAGCGTCGCCGGGACGAAGAGCCAGGGGACGCACGCCGCCAGCAGGCCCGCGAAGGGATGGACCCTGGCCAGGCCCAGAAGGAACGGGCCGAAGCCATAGACCAGGCCCGGCAGGACCGTCCCGGCGAATCCGGGCACCCAACGGCGGCTCAGAACGTACGCGCCGAGCGCCGCGACGCAGGCGTTGACGGGCAGGAGCCATTGCCATCCCGAGAATTGGGCGAAGCGAGGCTGGTACAGATAGATGGCGAACGCGGCGTACAGTGCGGCCGCGATGAAGTGCCAGGCCCAGAGGCTATACGAGTTTCGATCCATCCGGAGCGAGCCCTCCATGGCTTGAAAGCCCGAAATTCGAAGCTCGAAATCCGAAACAAATCCGAAGCTCAAAACTCAAATGACCGAAACGCCAACGCCACGAAGGCGGTCCGTTTTGGAAATTCCGATTTCGGTCATTCGTGCTTGTTTCGAGTTTCGGAATTCGAATTTGCGTTCCCGCTTTCGCGGGGTCGGATTTCTAGTCTTTGAGCACGACCTGTCCGGTCCCTTTGGTGATCTTGCCGATGTTGTAAACCTTTTCGCCTTCGGCGATGAGCAGGCGGGCCGCGGCGTCGGCGAAGTCCTCCACGACGATCACGAGGTAGCCGATGCCCATGTTGAAGACGTCGAACATCTCCTTCTCCTCGACCGGTCCGAGCTTCTGGAGGAAGTTGAAGATCTTCGGCCTCGGCCAGGCGGACTTCTTGATCACCGCGTTGCAGTCCTTCGGCAGGACACGCGGGACATTGCCGGGCAGGCCCGCGCCGGTGATGTGCGCCATCGCGTGGACGACGCGCTTGACCCGGTACTTGGCCAGGAGCTTGAGGATCGGCCGGACGTAGATCTTCGTCGGGGCCAGCAGCGCCTCGCCGACCGTCTGGCCGCTGAGTTCGTCGATCGTGTCGGTCACCTTGAGCTTGGCCCTTTTGAAGCAGATGTTTCGGGCGAGGGCGTAGCCGTTGCTGTGCAAGCCGGAGGAGCCCAGGCCGAGGATGCGGTCGCCGGGCCGGACGTCCTTGCCTGTGATGATGCGGTTCTTTTCGACGACCCCGACGGCGAAGCCCGCCATGTCGAAGTCGCCTCCGCGGTAGGTGTCGGGCATCTCGGCGGTCTCTCCGCCCAGCAGGGCGCAATCCGCCTGGCGACAGCCGGCGGCGACGCCTTTGACCATCTGGGCCACCAGGCCGGGCTCGAGCTTGTGCAGCGCGACGTAATCCAGGAAGAACAGCGGCTCGGCTCCCATGACCAACATATCGTTCACGCTCATCGCGACCAGGTCGATGCCGACGGTGTCAAACTTCTTGGCTTTGGCGGCCACCTGGACCTTGCTGCCGACGCCGTCGGTGCAGGCAACCAGGACGGGGTTGCGGTAATTTTTCTTGAAGAGCTTCTCGTCGTAGTCGAGGCGGAAGAGGCCTGCGAAGCCCCAGGGCACGTTGATGACCCGCGGCCCGTACGTGCTGGCCAGATGCGACTGGATGTTGTCGACCATGACGTCGTTGGCGTCGATGTCGACGCCGGACTGGGCGTAACTGACGTACTTACTCATTGCTCGTGGGGGTCCCTTCGAACATGTAAAGTTGATACCTTTCCATCGCGAACTTGTTCATCCGCGTGTTGACCGGGATGGGATACTTTCCGCTCCAGCAGGCGGCGCAGTAATGATCGTTTGGCAGGGCCGCGCAATCCAGCATGCCCTCGAGAGAGAGATAGCCGACGCTGTCGACCTCGAGGAACTCCCGGATCTGTTCGAGCGTGCGGCCGTTGGCGAGCAGCTCCTCCTTCGTGGGGAAATCGACGCCGTAGAAGCAGGGGTGCCGGATGGGCGGACAGCTTGCCCGCATGTGGATCTCTTTGGCGCCGGCCTCGCGGAGGGCCCGGATCTTGCCGCGGGTGGTCGTGCCGCGAACGATGGAGTCGTCCACGACGACGATGCGCTTGCCGCGAACGACGTCCGGGATGATCGCCAGCTTGATGCGGACTTCCATCTCGCGGAGCTTCTGGTTGGGCGAGATGAACGTCCGTCCGACGTAGTGGCTGCGGACGAGCCCCATGTCGAACGCGATCCCGCTCTCGGCTGCATAGCCGATCGCCGCCGACACGCCGCTATCCGGCACAGGGATGACGACGTCGGCGTCGACCCCGGTCTCCTTGGCCAGCTGGCGACCGAGCTTCTTGCGGAACTCGTGAACGTTCTCGCCGAAGATATGCGAATTCTGCTTCGAGAAGTAGACGTGTTCGAAGATGCAGTGGGCGGGTTTGACATCCCCGCGTTTGACGAAGAACCGGCTGTGCAGGCCGTTCTTATCGAGACGGACGATCTCGCCCGGCTCGATCTCGCGAATGAACTTGGCGCCGATCGCATCGATCGCGCAGCTCTCGCTGGCGACCACATACGCTCCGGCGTCGGTCCGCCCGACGCACAGCGGCCGAATCCCGAACGGGTCGCGGGCCGCCTCGATGTGATCCGAGAACAGGAACACCAGCGAGTACGAACCCTGGAGGTGGTTCAGCACGTGGCCCAGCGGGTCGGGCTTGTTCTGGTGCGTGGGCTTGGCCATCAGGTGGATGATGATCTCCGAGTCGCTGGTGGACTTGAAGATGCTGCCGTAGGCCTCGTATTCGTCCCGCAACAGCCCGGCGTTGACCAGGTTCCCGTTGTGGGCCAGCGCGACCTGCCCCCGGGAGTACTCGACCAGCAACGGCTGGCAGTTCTCCATGCAGGACGATCCGCTCGTGGAATATCGGACGTGCCCGATGGCGATGGGGTTTCGCAGCTTGTCGAGGACGTCGGACCCGGCGCGGAACACACGCATCACGGTCCCCATCCCCTTGTAGCATTGGATGGATTCCCCGTCGCTCGACGCAATCCCCGCGGACTCCTGCCCGCGATGCTGCAGCGCGTTCAGGCCGAAGTACGCCTTCTGCACCGCGTCCGGGTCGCCGAAGATGCCGAACAACCCGCACTCTTCCTTCTTGTCAGAAAAGACCCCGAACCCGTCATTCTCCGAAACCGCCTGAGACATGATTCACACTGATCGTTCACAAGAGTAATGTTAAGACACCGCCCAATCCTCTCGTCAGACGCCTAGTGTAGCGAGCGGCAGGCACGAAGTCAACTGGTCAGCGGACAATCCACGAGAAAGACAGACATCTCTCCCAGCGGCCAAACCGGCTCCCTCGGATTTCGACCGGTCCTCGTCGCCGCAGAACGAAGATGCTGTATCTTCCGATACGATAGGCACTTACGAACAGACCAATCCGTCGCAGCCGTCGCTGTCGCACTTCCTCATAACGGTCCTTTCGGCAACCTTATCGCGACGTGCGGATCCATCCGCCACACTGTTAGTACCGGGTCCTCCCGCTTTTGTTCACCCGACCTATCGCCCGCTTCGGCAGAGGGTGTGGCCAACTCTTCTGGCACACGGCCGGTTTTCCCTGATGGGCAGAGGAAGGAACCGACTAATCCGGAATCCGCCGCGGCGCGGCGGGAGTTTGTCGCCTTGGGACCACCGGCGGCAGGGGTGCTGCGCACGCCCCCAGGGGAGCGTTTCGCTCCCATACCATGCTGGAGGCCCAAAGCGGTAAACTCCGCAAG
>CALMMH010001009.1 GCA_937868145.1 uncultured Phycisphaerales bacterium | reverse complement strand
CCCTGGGCCATCGCCAGATTGATCAACGTCAAATGGGCGTCCACCGCGGTGGGCTCGAGTACGACGGCCTCTTCCAGAAGCTTTCTGGCCGCAGTCATCGACTGGGGAGTCGCGTCCTGCAGCATCTGTAGCGCGCGGATCTTCATCAACTCCGGATCGCGAGGCAGCTTTTCCTGAAGTTCCTGGAGCATCGCAAGCGCCCGCGGCCGATCCTGGGTATCGCCCGGCAGGAACAGGGCCTTCATGAATCGACGTTTCAGCCGCAGATCGTCGGGGTGGGCCTTGAGGCCTTCTTCCAGGACGGAGATCGCTTGGTCGAGCTTCTCGTTCCGGGCGTAGAGACTGCTCAACATCTCATACCCGACGATCGCGCTGTCCGTGAACGTCGTCAGCTTCCGGTAATCGTCCTCGGCCCGCTCGAGGTCCTTCTCGTTTGCGAAGTACGCTCCCCGCATCATGTAGGATTCGAAATCGCCGCGGTCCGCGACCCGGCTGTCGAGAATCTTCTGGGCCTCCTCGGATCGCCCCTCAGCCTTCAGAATGGCCACCCGCACCGCCGTCGACACCATGGAATCGGTCGTGATCTTCTCGGCCTGATCCAGATACTGGAATGCCTGGCTGGCGTCATGGGCCTGCCAGTAGATCAGCCGAGCCAGGAGAATGCGGGAGTTCACGTCCTGTTTGTCGTTGGAGATCCGAAGCTTCAGCTCATCAATAGCCCGGGAGAAATCGCCCGCGCGCAATGCCGATCGAATGTTCCAGGCGCTGGCAACGCGACTGTCCGCCTCGACCTGCCGGAGGACCTGTTCCGCATCGGAGAAACGACCCTGCTTCTCCAGGAGGGTCACCAATTTGTCGGCGATCTCCGTCGCCGAGGGGTTCCTCGCGAGAGCCTGCCGGCACAAATCCTCGACCCGCATCGGCTCGTCCAGCCTCTCGTACATGTCCATCAGGAGCAACGCGGGAGCCGACCATTCCGGATCCGCATCCACGCAGTACTGAAGGTGGCTGCGAATCTCTTGTTGACGGGACCGCCAGTCCTCGGACGCCAGCCAGAGCAACGCCTGATAGTGACGCCAGGACAGACCGCTTTCCCCTTCCGCCTTGTGCAACTCGTCGACCACCTTCTGCGCCCGCGGCCGGTCCTGTTGGATCTCGCGAACCCCAAGCAGCAGCGAGCGAACGTATACTTCGTGTTCATCCTGCGCGGCCAGGTCGCTGAGCAGACCGATCCCCGCGTTGCGGTCTCCCTGCATCAATTCCAACAGGGCCAGCCGGATCGTCACCGCCCGCTTCTCCCACTTGCCGACAACGACATCCAGTCCCTTGCGGAGGCAGGCACGGGCAGAATCATGGTCTGCGTTCGCCACGTGGAGTCCCGACAACGACAGCCACGGCTCCGCCAGTTCCGGATGCTTCTCGCAGGACTTCCGACAGACATCGATCGCCTCCGCCAACCGGTTGGTCCTGTAGTAATGTCGCACGAGTTGCATTTCGGCCCTCAGCGGCTCCTCGCATTCCTCGATCGCCAGCTTCAGTTCCTTCTCCGCCTCTTCGGGGTGATCGAGATAGGTCGCCATGACCGCCTGGAGAATGCGAACGTCGACGCGCTCCGGATGCTTCTGACGCAGGTCGGTCAACTCGGCAGACAGCCCCGCCAGCCTCGCCTTGTCCACGGTTTGCTGCGACTGTTCGGCGGCAAGGTAAATGCTCGCCTCAATGCGGAGCAACCGCAGAATGACGTCCGTCGGGTCCAACGGCTCGGCCATCCGGGCCGTCTCGAACGCCTTGTTCCAGTCGCGCAGCTTGAGGTACTCCTTGGCCAGTTGCAGCGTCATCTGCGGATCGCGGGGCCGCAGACGCAGGTAGTTGACCAGGGCGTTCACGGCCCGTCGCGTCTGGTCGGTCCGGCCGTACGCCTCGGACAGCAACCGCCACAGATCCGGGTGAGACGCTTCGCTGACGGTCAGCGGCAGCAGGGCATCGATCACCGCATAGGCGTTGTCCTCCGCCTGCGCCACTAGTGCTCTGAGAAAAGCGAGAGTCGATTGGGAATCGCCTGCTCCCGTCTGGCTGTGCCGCAACTCGATGTATTCATCGAGGCACTTGCGGGCATCGGGAGCTCGTCCCGCACGGCAGTACAGTTGCACGACGGTGGGAAGGATCTGGATTCTGTGCCTCGTTTCGGTCAGCGCGCCGAGCGTTTTGTCGGCCAACGCCCCCTGCTCGGCGGGGGTTCCCGCGGCCATGGTCAGTTGCGAACGCACCTGGAATTTGGCTACGATCCAGGTCTGGAGATCGAGATACTCTTCCTGCAACACCTCGGGAGACGCTTTCTCGCAGACCTCAAGTTCCGCCTTGGCGCGATCCAGTTCGTCGAGCGCGAGCCACTCGCCGGCAAGGAACAGCCGAACCCTCGGATTGTTCGTATTCAACGCATCCGCCGCCTCCAGGTCCTTGCGGGCCGACGCCAGGGAGTCCGCCACGCCCGTGATTTCGGGACCCTGGCGATAGAAACGAGCGCGATACATGAACGCTTCGACGGACGTGGGATCGTAGTCGACCGCCTTGTTGAGCCACACGTACGCCTTCGCCCGAGCTTGGTCGGAGCCTTCTTCCACCTCCAGACGACTCAGGAGCGACAGGGTCCGCACGCATTCAATGTGCTTTTCCGGCAGCGCCAGGAGATCCGTGACGAACGCTTCCAGTTCCTGTCGAGCCTCCTTGTACTTCTTGAGCTGGATCAGTCCCTCGGACAGCCATAGCCGGGCTTGTAGGTCTTTCGGTTCCCGCTCCAGCCGCGTCCGGGCGATGTAGGCCAACTCCTCGAAGTTGCCGATGCCGATGTAGAGCGTAGCCAGTTTCTCGCAGGCCGCCTTGTCCTGCGGATCCAACTGCATGACCCGCCGATAGCCGGCAATCGCCTGCAGGATGTTGACGCCTTCGAGCGGCCGAATGGAGAGTCGGGCCTTGGCGTACTTCCGAAGGATCTCGATGTCGTCGGGATGGCGTCCGAGATACTCCTGGTAGTTCTTGCTGGCCACCGCATAGTCGCCCTTGGCGAACGCCGCTTCGCCGGCCGCCAGGTCCCGCTTCGAGAGGATGCTCCGGCGCACCTGGCGAGCGGCAAACAACCCGCCTCCCAGCACCGCCAGCGTGGCAACCAGAATGACCAGGACTTTCACATTGACCTTCGCGCGTCTGTTTCGACAAGGCATATCATGTTCCCTCAGGACACTATTGACGTACGACGTACAATCCGCGGCTATAGTACACTATCGGATGGCGGCAGGAAATGGTAGCAGAACAGGCGGAGAGCAAAAGCGCATACGATGCGATGTCTCACTTTCGCGATCTCATGAGACATGAACAAGATGCACGGCGTTCTCCGAGATCTCGCAGCGGAACACGCCGGCACACCCCCCTAATCCGGGCAAAACACGACCGACTGGAGGCTCGTCAGGCTTTGCGTCGCCTCAGGCGATGGGCCGCAACACCAAGCCCCAGACCGCCCAGAATTACCGCCCCCGGGAGGGGCGCATGGGGGATGTTGACGAAACTCGCGCTTCCCCCGTCGGCAAACGCCTGGACATGAAGCCCGATCCGAAGGTCGCCGGACACGATCGCGTCGATCACGTCGCTGAAAGTCTCGCCAGCGTCGAGCTTGAATTTCGCCGTGAGCCATTCGTCATCCTGGTTCACGCCGTTCTTCGGAACGTTGGGCGACTTCGAGGACAGAGAGACCCACTCATCGAAGTCGGGATCCAGCGCATTGCCCGCCGGAAGGTTCCCTGGTTTCTTGTTCACTTTGAAATCCACGCCCGAGGATTTCAATAACCCACCATCCACCGCAGACAGGACGCTGTCTTCGAAGTAGATATCCGTGATGGAACAGGCCCCGTCCCCAATGTTGCGGAACGTGAAGAGCGCTGAACCGGAGGTTGGCCCCTCACGGACTTCCACAGTGAGCTGGGCCTCTCCGACGGCAATATCTGCGGCGCTGCTCTCAGGAGAGATGCCGGTGAAACCGTACTGGTAAGAGAGATCGGCGCGTCCTTCGCCGGCCAGAACCGAGGTAATTGTGACAATCAGACCAATCCAATTCGAACGGGACATCCACGTCATACTCATAGGTGCTGCTTCGCCGCCCCCATCTCTTCCCCCCGACCGGTCGCAATACGACCTGCCATGCCGCACACCTCGACGCCGTGCGCGTGCATGACCATGATCCATACCGAGACAAGATTCTCTACTCTTGATACCGGACTACATTCTACTGAGATGCCTTCTTGCGAGGTCGTCCGAACAGAGACAACATCGTCAAGAAGACATCCCACGATCCAATCTCTCGAACGGACTCTCGTCCGCCACGCACGTCGAACTCACGACGTCGCACAACGAATAGTCACGTTCGAGAACACATGTACAATCCAACAATCCTACGCAAGTCTTTTGCGGAGCCGCAGTCCAGCAACGCTCAATCCGAGCATACCCAGCAAAGCCGCAGCCGGAACCGGAACGCGAACGACGTAGTCCTGATAGTAGGAATCCGTGGCGTGGTTCGACACAGCGGCATAATTGCCGAGGCTGGAAGGACCGAATCCGACCACAGTCGAGAGCATCTCATTCGCTATCTTGCCGACATCTGTATTTCCCACGATCTTGAAGATGCCCGTCGTTACATTCCAATCACCGGGCTTAATGTCGGCGTCGGGTTCACATCCGAACTTGTTCGTGTTGAACTCGTCCACAATTTCCCAAACAGCGACCTGCACAGCTGCGGCAACTTTGCTCTGGGAATAAGTGACAGACGAGAACGTCCGGCTTTCAGCACTGACCCAGTCACCCACATCCCAGTACCTGTTTAACAGGGTCGCCAAGTACCCAGCCCTCTTGGATCCCATCGGCCCAGAAGTGTAGTCTGGAGCACCGTCCAGCGTCGTCAACGTATAACTTCGAGCGGTGCTCGTCGGGGCCCAGTCGTCAATGTCGATGCAGAATGCGTCAATCACGCCAGGAGCTCCAATGATATCTCCGGTGGCGCCGCCGACCTCGATCCTGTACTGACCAGCGACAACCGTGCCTTTGTGGCCATCGCTGCTGTAGACATCCACACCGAGCGACGGAGTGGCACCCTTGTACAACACCGTCAGATCCGCCATGGCCAGCGGAGCTGCAAATAGACACAGAAGCAGACTGACTGTCGTCTTCTTCATCCCTTACCTCCACTACGGGCAATCATGCGCAGAACCCCTCCCTATGAAGGGATCTCGCAGAAATATTTCCTGTCTCCAACCAGACACCCTGCCCATCCAACCAAACCCACCTGAGCAGGCACATTCCAGAGAGCCATCCGTCGGTGAGGCCTGCACGGACCTCACCGACGGTTCGCATCATCTACTCATTCGAGTACGTCCTTACGCCCGTTTCCGCAGCCGCAGTCCAGCGGCACCCAGGCCCAACATGCCCAGCAGAACAGCCGCCGGAACCGGAACCGGTTCGACCGATTCGATCATGAGGACAAAATCCTGGTAGTCCTTGTCGCCGCCTCCCCACAGATCCTCCCAGCCGAGGGCGTACGTATTGGTTTGCCACACACCGGGCAGAGTATTGCCCACCTGAATCCAGTCGGTGCCGTTGCCCTGATAAGCACGCATATGGTCGAGGCTGTCACCATTCCGAGCCGTGTCGCTGTAATACGTGCTTTGCGGCGTAGTCAGATAGAAACCGAACTGGTTTCCTGCAAAGTTGACCCCGGTGTCCAAAAAGCCGACCTCAACGCTCCCATCGAGGAGGATGGACACAACAGTCCTGGCACCCGTAGTGGCACCTCCAGCGAAAACGACAACCTTCTTGCTGGGGTCCGTGGCGTCATATAGGCCGAATGTATTCGTTGAAGCATAGGCCGAGATTTCAATAATCAGACTGGCAGCCGTCTGACCTTGCCCGCCGATCGCCCAGAGTGAATCCCAACCATCTACAATCGTATCTGTTAACGTATTCACGGTACTGTCATGGATGCCAGTCCATGTCGCGTCGCCCGAATCCGTATGCGGAGCATCCGGGTTCACCGTGATCTTGTCCAGCACATCCTGCAACGACCTTGGGGGGCTATCACTTGAAATGCCAAACGTTACCGGAGCCGTCGGGGCAGTCAAACCCGCGAAGGCGGGGCCGGCGCTAAGGCACAACACTGCGAGAGTGAGAACTAACAATCTTGTTTTCACGGTAATTCGTCCTTCCATAACATGTCTTGATATCAATTCGTTCGCTGGTGCGGAAACACCCCTGATCGATGATTGCTCCCACCGAATTCATCGAGCGACAAGGGACAATCTCTTCAAGACATGTACGGAGGACCGCGAGAGGCGAGGGTAGTTGGCGTAAATTGGGATGTCCGCCAGAGGGAAACCACACTCCCCAGGCGGTATTTCGGCATAGGGTTATTGGCCGCCACGTCCGGCTGGATGAAGCAGTAGACCGGGGCGGAATCGAGACAATCGGGCGAAATCGCTTGGCTATGACCGATCTGGAACGGGCCGCCGTCGTGATACCATTGCGGCACAATGCCCAGAGAAAACTTCTTGACGTACGGCGCCGACCGGCACAGCCCCATACTGAGCAATGCGTACACGCACAGGTGCAGGCTGTTCTGATTGTCGCTGGTGATCTGAGCCGCTTGCGCGGCGTCCGCTTCCTCAGCAGCCTCGTCGGTCACGATCGACAACGAGCCCGGCGCGATTCCCGACAGATCGGAGACGCCCAGACAGCCACTCTCCACGGAGACAAAGGAAGGCATGGCAACGGCACATTCACCGTCCCCTCCAGACATAAACGTCATACCGGCCTGTCCCGTCGACGCAGCGAGCAGGACCACCGTTATGATCGCACTGATATGTCTTGCCTTCATCACCATCCAATCACCTGTAACTATAGAGTCACACGATCCCCATTATGCCCAAATTCACAGGCGAGTTCAAGCAAATTCTCCGTAAATTCTAGACTTTTGCAAAATGGCCATTCGACCTACTTTAAGAGAGAAAGACCTGCTTCACGGTTTTTCTCTCTTAAAACCGGAACGCCCTTAAATCCAGCACCGAAATCCATCCTTCAAGGAAATCGTGAAACAGATTTCCTTGAAGAATATAGGTCGAATGGCCATTTTGCAGAAGTCCAGTCCCTAATTAACACCCTACCGGACCACGTCGCGACACGCATTCGCAAGTGTTTGTAACACCGCCACTTATGACGGCATCGACCACGGAAAATCAACGGCCACAGCAAGAATTGTCCCTGGGGAACGTCCCTGACAAGATGACGCCCGCCGCCGGTCGCTACTTCGCGTTTCGACGGACGATGACGGTCGCAGGCTTGTCGGCATCATTTCGGCCTTGGGTTCCCTTCTGCTGTGACTTGGGTGCGTCAGGAACGACCACGATATTCATCAGCCAGAGCTCGCCGAACATGAGCATCACGGCGGCGGGCATCATGACTACGCCGGCGAAGTCGTGGAAGAACTTTTTGGCCAGTTCTTCGCTCACATACAGCATAAGCATTGCGGTCAGAAAAATCCGCACAATGTTGCAAATCACTGCAACCGGAATACTCGATACAAGCAGACCCGCCTTCTGCCATCGGGGACGCCGGACCATGTACGCAATGAACCCGGCCACGATGACGAACGCCGTGAGCATCCGCAGGCCGCTGCAAGCCTCCGCCACAGCCATCGGCATGTTCTCGCCCAGCATCACGACGTTGCCCTGCTGGCTGACCTGGGCTCCGAACGCCTCGAGAAGGAACACCGAGCCGGTGGTCGCCAGGTTCTGCAGGGG
>CALMMH010001008.1 GCA_937868145.1 uncultured Phycisphaerales bacterium | reverse complement strand
TTCAATGAGGCCGGGGCGATGAAGCCCCGGAAAACCCCTATGCTGGCAATAGGAGTCAAAACACCTGTTGGCTTCAATGAGGCCGGGGCGATGAAGCCCCGGAAAACAGCTATCTCGCAATGTCCCGCCAGCCTTGATTACGAGATATGAATTTCGAGAGGCATGCAAAATCAACCCTTTTTCCTTCATACAATACATTCCATCCACCGACGATTTTTCACATCTATTCAGTTTTCAAAGCTCTTTTCCTATGCGAGAGGATACCGCTCTCCATGCATCACATCACCACTCGCCTTGTTTGGGCAAGTGCAGGACTCCCTGCCCGAGCCCCAATCAACTACACAATCACCGCCTCCCGTTTGAGGGGTTCATACGGTTTTCCCAAAGACCGGACCGACGGCTTCACTTGATCAGCCGGACCAAGGTCCAGGATGAGAACATGATCCTTACCGTGCAGGATGATCGTGTTGAGGGCCGCCTCCATCTCCACATAGCGTCGGCGGTCCAGTCGGCATTGGAACACCGACAGTTGCACCCATTCGCCGAATCCGTGCATCGTCTTGAACAACTGTCTCCACCGCCGCGGGTTGGTCACATCATAGCAGATGATGTACAACCGTTCCATCCCGGCCTCCCTACCGCGTCAGGAAGAGGGGGTAGGTGGGAATCTCGCCCGCAAGCCAGCGGATGAGCAACCGCCCCTGCACCTCCAGAAGGCGGCGGTAGCTGATCCGGTAGCCGAAGAGCGGATGGGTGATCTCCTGGGCCATGCGGCGTTCGAAGGCGGCGATGAACTTCTTGCGCCCCGAATCGGTCAGGGCGCACCCGCCCGCGCCGCGCAGGAAGTCGTTCTCCTGGATCTCGCCGTTGTTCAGTACGGTGATCGCCACCGAGTCCGCGACCAGCGAGCGAAACGGTTCCATCATATCCAGCGCCAGGGCCGGTCTGCCGAAGCGCGGCTGATGGTAGAAGCCCCGGTAAGGGTCGAGGCCGATGGCACTCAAGCTCACGACCCACTCGCGCACGAGCATCGCATACCCCATCGACAGGAGGGCGTTCACGGGATCTCGGGGCGGGCGACGGTTTCGTCCGGCAAAGTCGAATTCCTGCGCTTGGCTCAGCATGCCTGCGAAGGCCCCGAAATAGCGGGCCGCGGCCGTGCCCTCGACGCCGAGAAGCTGTTCGAGGGATTTTGCGCTCAAGGCCGCCCGGGCATCCTGACGCATCCCCACCATGACGTGCTGAATCGCAGCCGGCTCGCCCTTCCAGTTGCGCTGGAGAAGGACCCGCCCGTTGCGGATCTTGGCCGCCACGAGGCGCCGCGCCAGTTTCAAGCAAATCGTCCCGTCGGCCGCAGCGCGGAACTGGTGAATCCGCGTCTCCACGTTCCGGTGCCCCGCCCCGACCGTATGTCCGAGAAACCAGCCGCCGTAGCTGTGGTAGCTCACGGGGATCTCCCGGCGAAAGCACTCGTGGAGCGCCGGCGTCGTCAGGCTGACTGGGCCGTGCAGAACGACGTGCGAGACCTCGCCCAGGCGCGCCCTTGCCACCTCGGTCCGCTCCTCCTCGACGACCAAAACCTCCCCGTCCTTGCGGACGCGTGCCCGGTTCGACTGAACATAGAGAGGCAGGCAGCGGTCGAGCGAAGGGTAGACCGGACGCAGTTCGGCGTGGGCGTGGGTGAGGAACCGCACCTCGTCGGGAAGGCTGATGCCGATCAACGAGCATCGGGCGCACTTGAAGTCCTCCTCGAGCGGAGACGGGATAAGCCCCTCCGCGGCCATCCCACGGGCGCCGGCAATGGCTTCCCGAGTGTCGGCGACGAGTTCAGCGGTGAAGGGCACCGGGACCCGTTCACGGCTTCCTATGAAGTAGAGGAATCCTCCTTCGGTCATAAACCCGTGTTCTCGAAGGAGCAGCCCCTGGGCGCAGAGCTGAACCCGTTCAGGGTTCCAGGCACCGCCCGCCGTGTGCGGGCGCTTGCCGCGCTTGTAGTCCACTGGCGTCGCCGTATTCCCCTGCGCCTCCACAAGATCGACCTTGCCCGTGATCGCCAGCCGTTCCGACGTGAGCCAGACGGATCGGGCGTGGAGCGTCTCCGGGGCTTCGGCATCCTTTTGCGCATCTGCCTCGGACGCGGCTGCGGATATCCGCGGGGCCGAGCCGCCCCCCTGTGCGGTTTCCGTGGCGGATTTCGCCTCCGGCAGGGGCGCCCCAGGCCGGTCCACCCGCCGATGGCCGACCTTCCCCTCCACCGTGTCGGCGCTGTCGGCGAATTCCCCCTGGACCCACATCAGGTAGGCGAGCCTGGGACAGTAGACATATTCGTTTAGCATCCGGACGGGCAAGAGCGGCATTTCGTCAACGAATCTTGGAAGATCCTGCTGTTTTATTGGCTTTTCATTGACACTGTTCATCAGAAAGTAATACCTTGACTTTCACGTTTTCCACTCATAAAATGGATGCGCATTATGGAGGTGCAAAATATGCGTGCAACATTGAACATACCGGAAGATCTCATTTCCGAGGTTCAGAAACTGACCGGCAAGAAGTCCAAGACCAAAGCCATCGTCACCGCCATGAATGAGTTCGTGCAGGAAAAGAAACTCCGTAAGATACTTGAGTTGCAAGGGAAAATGAAGATTGCGGATATCACGAAGGAACTTGACGACCTCGAGATGAAGGAGCAGGAGGAAAATGACCGGCGATGGCGTAATAGCTGACACATCAGTCCTGATCGATTTTCTGAAAAACAAGGAACCCAACGCCGAGGCAGTTGCGGCGCTTATCGTTTCAAAACGGATTCTCACCACCGGCATAATCATGGCCGAACTGCTCCAAGGTACAAGAAACGCACGAGAAGAGGCGTATGTGGCCGAACTTACTGAGGCCATTCCCGCGATCGAAATCACCGCAGCCATCTGGATCAAAGCAGGCAAGCTGTCATCTTCGCTCAAGCGCAAAGGCATCACACTCCCTCTTTCCGATGTCGCCATAGCCGCCGCCGCGATGGAGTACAACATCTCCGTTTTTACCATCGACGATCATTTCAAGCAGATACCCGGTGTAAGGATACATGAAATTTGAATTACCGTGTCCCGCTCAAAATTACACCGCGCGTGCGGGACTGAAATTGATCTTGAAGTTGGCGCCCGTGCCTACCTTGATGCGACGCGAGCGGAATGTTGCGTCCACTCCCCTTGCACGGAGGGCAAAACGGTCGGGTTCCCGAAGGTACAGCTCCGGGAGCAGGAACAGAGATCGAACCGAGTCTGGATCGAGCGGCCAGGACCAAAGCGGCCAGGTGAAATAGGATTCCCCTTCTTCTTGCGCCCATCCCACCGTAACCAGACCGCCGCGTGCCGGCACCGAAGGAAATAATGCCAGTGCCCTGTAGGCGAGCAAGTTGGCCATCCAGACCGTTGACGCCCCTTCGTCGGCTGGCTTGACATCGCTCAAGGCGTAGCGTTTGTCCTCTATAGGATCCCATCGCATAGACAGGCCTGGATCACGGTAGATCCACAGCTCAAAGAGTGCCCTCTTTACGCTCTCTTCGCTGACCCTGCCCACCAACTTTCGAACAGTGTCCAGAAATTCCTGATGACCTCCACCGCTTATAAAGCAGAACGGCGTTGGATCAATCGGGTCAGACTTCTCCTTCGAGTAGGCATCACTGCCGAATGCAGCAAGTAAATCCACTGCATCACGGCGGGCCCAGTCCGCTTTCGCAAGAAACGCACTGGCGTGCGCGCGGTATTCCTCGCTCGTACAATTAAGCCGCTTGCCGAGGGCAAGTTCCGAGCGCGGCACAGCCGCGGCCAGAGTCTGCAGCCAGACTTTTCGTTTCTGCTCGCGCTCTTCTTCGAGCGGACGAACTTCGCTTTCGATCGCTTTTTGGCGATCGTTGCGAGATAGCCCGCGATTCTTGATCTCTTTTTTTTTCTTCTTGATAGCCGTGCCGGCGGCATCGAAGTCTTTTTGCGCGTGCTCGCGTCTCTTCTCGGCTTCGGCCGATACATTGCAACCCCGCAGGCCGTGAGCAATAGTTTCAGAGAAGGCTTCATGCGTGATAGCCGCCGCGCCGTCTATCACAGGCACCCACGTCGGGCCGCGTCGCCAGCTAAGCCGAATGTTCATCTCGCCAGTCCCTTGTGCAGTCACCAATACTCCGACAGCCGCAAGGAAACCAAGAGGGTTGGCGCCATCGATGCCTTCGAGAACGAGAGATTTGCCACTGGAGTCGGCGACCTTGTGTGGTAAGAGTCCAGGCGCTGGATCTGTTTTCTCCGGGGCCTTGTCAAGCACCCACCGGCTGCTACCGTACCAGTCGCTCAACCGTAGAATCGCTTCGAGGTAGGCCAGTCCCCACCAGCCATAACGCCGGGTGAGACGCCAAAACCGTTCGGTAACTCCTGATGCAAGTGAGTGGGCCGATAACCAGCCAGCGCGGTCTCCCGCACTTACATCGATGGCGACGCCGCCGTGCCCGCCGCGAACGGTCGATGGCACCGCGTCGGTGCTGACCGGAGCAAAAGGTCTTCCGTATCCGTGATGGCTGGTGATCGCATGCAGCAACAAGTCGTCAAGTCCGGCATCGCCG
>CALMMH010001007.1 GCA_937868145.1 uncultured Phycisphaerales bacterium | reverse complement strand
TCAGCACATACTGTCCCGGTTTGACCGGCGGTATGAGGCTCTTCACATCAACCCCTTCCGTCGGCCGGGCCGTTACGACGATGATCCGATCCCCATCCTCGGACAGTCCTGCTTTGTCTGGAACGATGGACACGAGGGCATGGGTCCGCAGGTAGAGATAGCGCCGAATCTCCTTGGCCGCCAGGCGCTCCAGCGGGTCGGCTTGGGCCGGCTCGACAATGGTGACCTGCCCTGCCGCAGGGCACGGAACGGAACCAAACCAGAGAAATGCCAAAACCACGAGAAGCACTACGACAGAAGATCTGGACGTCATGGCGGACTCCTCAGGATTTACAATTCACGATTCACGACTTATAATTGCGCATGGAGGCCACGGAGAGGAATCGTAAATCGAAAGTCGCAGATAGTAAATCGTAAATGGCAGATAGTAGATGAAAAGAGCGATCCTGGATTGTTACACCGACGAACCGGCCGGCCTGGGCGTGCCCCCGTTCATCGGGGTTTGGCCGCGATACGCCGCCGGTCTGTTTGAGGACGAGCCCACGTATCTGACCGTCGACGACATCCGGCTGGTCCGCTACGTGGAGTGTGTCCCCGAGGTCGTGATCGATCCGCCCTATGGACGGACCCACCTCGAGGTGCTCAACCATACGCGGAGCTACGAAGAAATTCGGCAGGTCCTGGAGAACACCGACGAACTGGTGATCATCGTCGGCGTCCAGACGCCGGGCAAGTATCTCAGCGCCCGACCCGGGACGCTGCATGAGGTCGAAAAGCTGCTTCGATCCTTTGAGGACGGAAGACCAAACCGTAGCATGGGCGTCCCGCCCATGGATTCAGAATCACGGGCAGGATGCCCGTGCTACGACGGGTCCTTTCGCAAGGTTCTGACCGGCCCGGTCCTGATCGGGGGCACGCAGGCTCGCGGCGGGGCCCGGCCCCAGGTGGCCGACGCGGAGTACTTCGACGAACTTCGCCCGATGACGTTCGACACATACGACCAATTGCAGCCTCTGGCTCTCAAGGGCGCGTCATTCATCAAGCAGATGCCGCGGCTGGCGAACCGGATCGTTGAGATCGAGACCGGCCGGGGTTGTCCCCGCGAGCGGGGCTGCTCCTTCTGCACCGAGCCGATCAAAAACAAGGTCCAGTGGCGGCGGCCCGAGCTTGTGGTTGAAGAAGTCAAGACGCTGATGGATCTTGGGGCGAAGGCCTTTCGCCTGGGCAAACAGTCCTGCATCTACAGCTACGAAGGTGGGGATCCCCAGAAACTCGAAGCGATGCTCTCGCCCCTGGCGGCGATGCGGCCGGCCGTTCTGCACATCGACAACGCCAATCCCCAGATGATCGACGAAAAGCGGACAGAGCTGTTCGTCAAGTACCTCACGCCGGGCAGCACTGCCGCGATGGGGATCGAGTCCTTCGACTCCAGGGTCACGGCAGCGAACAATCTCAACTGCCCGTATGATATGGCGTTCGAGGCGATTCGGACGGTGAATCGCATCGGCGGCTTTCGCGGTGAGAACGGCTGTCACGCCCTGCTGCCCGGGATCAACATCCTGCTGGGCCTGGCCGCCGAGACGCCCGAAACCCTGGACAAGAACTTCGCGGCCTTGAAACGCATCTTCGACGAAGGCCTGCTCATCCGCCGGATCAACATCCGCCGGGTCGTGCCGTTCCCCGGCACGCCCCTCTATCAGCAGGTCGGCCGGAAGTTCCTCCGCAAGAACATGCGATACTACGTGGACTGGATCGAGAAGGTCCGCCAGGAGATCGACATCCCCATGCTGCAGAGGCTCTTTCCCGTCGGGACGGTGCTCAAAGACCTCGTGAGCGAAGTCCACAACGGGCACATGACCTTCCTTCGTCAGATCGGCAGCTATCCGATCGTCGTGGGGCTCCACGAGCGGCTCCCGCTGAACAAGCGGTTCGACGCCCGCGTCACCGGCTACATGCGCCGCAGCCTCGTCGCCGAACGGATTCAAAGCTGACCGTCGCGGCGAAGCCCTGTATGTTCACAACTCAAAGCTCTTTCAGAAGCCGAATCGCCGTTTTGGCCATCATTTCGCCCCCGCCGGGAGCGATGCGGGAATTGACCGTCTCGTAGCTACCCTCGGCAAAGGCTTTCTGCGTCGGAACGTACGCCACGTCGTCGTGGCACAGCTCGATCACCAGCGTGATCGGGAAGGGGCTGGCCTCCTTGATCCTAAGGCCGATATCCACGAAAACCTCGCCCGGCAGGCCGACCACAGCCACCTCGTCGCTAAGCCGGAACACCTGGACCTCCACAGGGCTGCTCGCCCCTCGCGACTGGAGATCCACGATCTTGTAGGCCCGGACCTGATCGAGGAACGACATCTGGTCCGTGCCGATCTTGTCCATGTCCTTCCTGGCCTGCTCGATCTCGGCCGGTGTGAACTGCTGCATGGGCGTCTCGATCCTCGTATCGAGGACGGCCAGACGCGGTTCGGCAATCACCTTCGCCTGCGCCACGCTCGCCACGACCGTGCGGCCCAGGGTCGTGCCGATGGTCTCCGTCGTGAGGCGGTCTCTGGTCGTCACATCGATGTGGTTGATGTCGCCGCACGTGCCATTGCCGAAGAGGAGCACGAAATCCTTGCCGAATCTCTCTCGCAGAGTCTGCTCGACGTAGTACGGATAGTCGGCAGCGTACTGCGTGCCGCCGAGCGTGTCCAGATGCAACGCGAAGTTCACCAGACCCGCGAGAGCCTTTTCGCCGTCGCGGAACAATAGCACGCTCACTTGCGGATCGATCGGACCGGCGGCACGAACGATGTCGGGGTTCAGGACGCCGGGATTGAAGCGGACCGTGCCATCTTTCATGTGGAAGCGACGGTTGAAGGAGAGCCCCTGCTGCTGGGCCGTCGTCGCCTCGACCTGCACGGGCCGGACCTTGGCGTCGGCCTCCTTGATCGCCTGGACAATCCCTGAGACCAGTTGCGACGGGTAATCCACTTCTTCGCAGGGGTCTTTGTCGTGCTTGGCGACCGCCTTCTCGTGGAGATGGTCCCTCAGGGCGTCGAAATACAACGGCCCGGTGTGGCTGTGCGTGGCCGCCAGCAGAACGTTGTCGGCCGGGATGCCGATTTCCCGCTCCACCTGACCGAGAACCCGCCAGGAAACGTCGTCGGAGAGACCGATGAGATCGCAAAACACCATCGCAGCCCGCCTGTCGCCTTGCCGAAGGACCAGGGCCTTCGCGTGCAACGGGTTGAGGACGCCCGTGCTCAACCGCTCGTTGAAGTAACCGCACATGCGATAGCCCACCGGCGGCGTGATGTCCGCGACCGCCACGCCGGCCTGCAACGGCTTGGGCGCCTCTGCCTGCGATTTCTGTCCCGTCAGTTTCTCCAGGAACTGGCGAGTCTTTCGAGCCTCCGCCAGCGTGTGCGGCAGATCATTCGGGTCAAGACACTCAACGACGAGGAGCCCGCGTTTGAAGCCGCCGGCCTGGAGTTTGGCGAAAACGGCCGGGAAGTCCACCATCCCGGTCCCCGGCGTGACATCGACGTTTTTGGGCAACTTGAAATCCTTGACGCTTATGCCCATAACGAGCCCGTCGACGCTGGACGCGTCGTCCACCGGGTTGAGCTTGCCGTCGGAGTAGTAGAAGATGTTGCCGGGATCGTACCAGATGCCGAAGTTCTTGTTCCCGACGAGTTCGACGGTCTTTCGGCACTCGGGCCCGGTGGCGTTGAGCCCGCCGTGCGGCTTGACGCTGATCCCCATGCCCTTCTCTGCCGCGTAATCGCAGCACTCCGCGATCGCTTTGTAATAGGGCTCGTAGAGCTTCTTGTCGCCGACGCCGCCCATGAGCAGATTCATCGTCCCGCAGGCGGCGCAATTGTCGATGAGCCG